>NZ_JBSSCV010000030.1:0-34513 GCF_054060065.1 Thermostichus sp. MS-CIW-37
GCGGGATACCGCCATTCTGTTTGGAAACAAACAGAATGCTATCGCTGCATAGTTGAACAGTGATGTTCAGCAGTGTTCAGCGTAAATGTATCAGAAACAGCCCGAAGATTCTGAGCTCTCCTCTCCACTCTTGGCTGGTCACCCCCCAGAGCCGAGCTGCCGGGAAAGGGTTGAGCTGCTCTCTTGGGATTTCTCGCTTGTTTATGATGATCTCGTGTGGGTTTCCAAACGCGGGCTGCTCAGCTTTTCAGGGAAACGTAAGGGATCCCACTGTGGGGTTTGGAGTTCCCTATGGCGGATGAGTTGCCGTTTACTCTAGATCAGCTCCTCATCGTGCGGGCAATTGCCCAGCAGGGTAGTTTTCGCCGTGCTGCCGATAGCCTGTTTGTCTCCCAGCCTGCCGTCAGCTTGCAAGTACAGAACCTGGAGCGACAGTTGGGAGTGGTGCTGTTCGACCGCAGTGGGCGCAAGGTGGAGTTGACGGATGCCGGGAAAGTGCTGCTGCAGTACAGCGAGCGCATCCTCAAGCTGTGCCGTGAAACCATCGAGGCGCTGGCGGATTTGCAAGAAATGGAGCGGGGGCATCTGGTTTTGGGGGCCAGCCAAACGGTGGGCACCTATGTCATGCCTTCTTTGATCGCCCAATATCACCGCCGCTATCCACAAATTTCCGTACAGCTCTTGGTGCAATCCACGCGGCGAATTGCCCAGAAATTGGTGGACGGCCAGTTGGACGTGGCCATTGTTGGCGGGGAGATCCCCTTTGAGCTGCAGCGGCACTTGAAGGTGATGGCTCTGGCGGAAGATGAATATGTGTTGGTCGGTGCTCCCGGGTGTGCCATCGACTCTCCGGCTCTTGTGGATCTGCTGGCTTTGCCCTTCATCACCTTGGATCCCCAGTCGTCCACCCGGCAAACCATCGATCGGGTGCTGAATCGCCACGGCATCAACCCTGCCCAATTGAATGTGCGGCTGGAGCTCAGCTCGATTGAGGCGATCAAAAATGCCGTCCAGGCGGGGTTGGGGGTGGCCTTTCTGTCCATGGTGGCAGTGGGATCCGATGTGGAACAGGGGCGGTTCCAGAAGCTGGCGGTGGAAGGGCTACAGATACGGCGTACCCTCTGGCTGGCTTTTAACCCAGAGCGCTATCAATCGCAGGCGGCCACCCGTTTTCTCCAAGGGCTGCTGACCCGCCAAGACTGGCTGAAAACTCCCCCGCCCCATTTGCAGTTGATCGGCTAAGTTGCGATGCGTTACGGCCTTTTCCGAGTTGATGGGATCCCAGGTAGATTCCGGTGGATTGAGCAGGATCCCTGTTCAAAGAGATACGAGAGATATTTCCGTATAGGTGCATTCGCTGTAGCCAATGCTGCTCCGGAAGAAACTGCATCTGCTGAATCTGTCTGTGTCTACTGACCCCAAGCCGATGACCAGGCAAACGCTGTTGGAACGACTCCCCCTGGCCCAGCGCTTGGCGGAGTTACAGGCCCGCATTCAAGAGATCCCGCTGCACAGGGTGAAATTGGAAGGGTTGAACATCGCAGGGGCAGAGTCCTGCTGGGCTGCCTATCGAGACTGGGGAAAAGGGATCCCACTGCTGTTTCTGCATGGCTTTATGGCCACTCATGCCAACTGGTGGCCGCTGATGCAAGGGTTGGGAGACGAATATCGCTGCATTGCCTTGGATTTACTGGGGTTCGGGCAGTCTGGCCAACCGGCCTTGCACTACGACATCGCTGCAGAAGTAGAGTTTGTGCGCGGATTTGTCCAAAGGCTGGGCCTAGCTGCTCCGGTTTTGGTGGGCCATTCCTTTGGGGGATGGGTGGCGGCAGCTTACGCCGTGCGGTATCCGCTGCGGGGGTTGGTTTTGTTGGCTCCTGCCGGGATCCGCGACGACAGCTTTGTGAGACGCTACAACCATTTGCGGCCCTTGCTCTGGGAAAGCGCTTGGGTAGATTGGCTGTTGCGGGCGATCGCTCCGCTGGCCCGCTGGTGGCATTGGGAAGACAAGCTGGCCCAGCTCTTGTGGTTGCGGGGATCCCTGCGCCAACAGCCAGTCGCTCGGCAATTTCTTCGACAACGTCTGCGCCCGCAAGCTGCCGTCGATACGGTTGAACGTTATCTCCAACACATTCAGGCCCCCACACTGGTGATCGCCGCCGAACAGGACGACACCATTCCCCTCTGGCACTGCCAAACCTACGCAGAAGGGATCCCTGGGGCTCAGCTCAAGATCTTGCCCGGCGCCAGCCACGCCATCCCTGCCTTGCATGGGGAACAAGTGCTGCCCCTAATTCGGGAATTTCTCGACACAGCCCTTTCCGCCCAATGGGGGCTTTGAGCTGGGGGTGTAGCGTAACGCCTGACTCTAGAATGGACGGAGAGCGTCTGCAAGACTCCGCAGTGTTGCAAAGCAACACCGCCAATCTCCTCACCACTGGAACAAACTCTACCTTGCATCCTTTGAGCGGTTCAATCCAACTGGAACTGATCAACTTGAGCGCATGAAAGCCGTAGTCATGAGTGTGCCCGGCGGGCCAGAGGTTCTGCAGCTTCGAGAAGTACCTGAACCTCAGATTCGCGGTGAGCGGGAGCTGCGCATCCGCCTGAGAGCAGCCGGCGTCAACCCCATCGACACCAAGCTGCGGCGACGGGGCACCTTTTATCCAGAAGAGATGCCGGCCATTTTGGGGTGTGACGGTGCCGGCATTGTGGAAGCTGTGGGATCCGGAGTTAGGCACTTTGCGGTGGGAGACGAGGTGTACTTCTGCCACGGGGGTCTGGGCAAGCAGGCGGGGAATTACGCTGAGCTGATCGTGGTGGACGAGCGTTTTGTGGCCCCCAAGCCCAGAACTCTGAGCTTTGCAGAAGCTGCCGCTGCCCCGCTGGTGCTGATCACCGCCTGGGAAGCGCTGTACGACCGGGGACGTCTCCAGGCCGGCCAAAGTGTGCTCATCCACGGGGGAGCGGGTGGAGTTGGCCATGTGGCCATCCAACTGGCCCGTCTGCGGGGATCCAAAGTGGCCACCACCGTGAGCACCCCGGAAAAGGCAGAGTTTGTCCATTCCCTAGGCGCCAGCTTGCCCATCTTCTACCGGCAGACAGACTTTGTGCGCGCCGTTTTGGACTGGACAGGGGGGGAGGGGGTGGATCTTGCCCTGGATACCTTGGGCGGCGCGGTGTTGGAGCAGACCTTTCCTGCAGTGCGCGTGTACGGAGATATCGTCACCCTGCTGGCTCCGGCTCCGGAGACGGACTGGCGGGTGGCCCGCGACCGCAACCTGCGGGTGGGATTTGAGCTGATGCTCACCCCGATGCTGAAAAACCTCATCAACGCCCAGCAAAATCAGGCGGAAATCCTCAGGCAATGTGCCCGCCTCATCGACCAAGGCCAACTGCGAATCCAGCTCACCCACACCTTTCCTCTGGGCGAAGCGGCTGCCGCCCACCGGTTGCTGGAGCAGGGATCCGTTCTGGGCAAAATTGCCTTAACCATCCCCCAGTAGGCATGCTGGAGAAAGCCCATTGAGGATCTGCCCATGGTTGCTCCTCTCACCCCCCACCTGCTGGAGAACGAGAGCTTCTACGAAAATGCTCTCTGCTGGCTGGGACGACCGCAAACGGCCTATCGGCTGTTGAGCGAAGCGGTTTTTCCTGCCATCTCCTCTTGGGTGCGGGGGGAGGTGGACAGCCGTTCTTTCAACCACTGGCAACTGGAGGATGTGCGCACCTTTCTGTATCCGGTGGTGGCCTTGGGAGACCAAGAAACCCTTGTTCTCTCCAGTGAAGCCCTGCTCCTCTGCGGCATCGGCAACTATTACAACCCCTGTGACTTGGCCATTGTGGTGTTTGTGCAGCAGCCCCAAGAGCTGTTCAGCCAACTGATGCAGCGCATTCGCCGGGCCGAAGCCACTATCAGCCGCGGGCCAGACGTGCGCATGCTCTCGGAACAGGTAAACCTGGCCAAGCGCGGACAAGACTACATCAACACCAAATATCTGGTCTGGCCCTACGCCCTTTCCGGTGCTGCTCAAGATACGCTAATTCAGCAGGGGATCAGCCTCATCCGTCTTTCCCCCCAAGAAGCCGCCTTGCCCTTTGGGGAATAGGAGAGTCTGCTCTGTTGGCAGAAGGTAGGGATCCCCGTCCAAACATTTTTTCCATCTCTGTTGCCTTTCATGGTCGATGCCCACCTGCCCCCCTTGATCCAAGCGATGCTGGATCCCGCCTTCTACCCTCATCCGGTACAGGATCCCATTCGGCTTATTCAAACCCACATTTCCTATATTCTGCTGACAGGCGACTATGCCTATAAAGTGAAAAAGCCTTTGGACTTTGGCTTTTTGAACTTCACCACCCTGGAGAGGCGGCGCCACTTTTGCCAAGAAGAGCTGCGCATGAACCAGCGCGGTGCTCCCGGCCTTTATCTGCAAGTGTTGCCCATTGTCCAGACCGATGGCCGATTTCAGTTCAACAGCAGCGGCGAGCCCATAGAATACGCTCTGCAAATGCGGCAATTTCCCCAAGAGCAACTGTTCAGCAACCTGTTTGAGCGGGGAGAGCTAACGCCGTCCTTGATGGAGGAGCTGGGGCGGGTGGTGGCGACGTTTCATGCCCAAACCGAGACCAACGACTACATCCGCAGCTTTGGCCGGCCAGAACGGGTGCGAGAAGCCTTCGACGAGAATTACGCCCAAACCCAGCGCTACATCGGCGGCCCGCAAACGGCTCAGCAATATCGAGAAACCCAAGCCTACACCGATCGCTTTTTTGCCGAGCAGCAGGAGCTCTTTCAACAAAGAATAGAACAAAACCGCATTCGCGAATGCCACGGAGATTTACACCTGGGCAACATCTGTTTTTGGGAAGGGAAGATCCTGCTTTTTGATTGCATCGAGTTCAACGAAGCCTTCCGCTTTGTGGATGTCATGTACGACGTATCCTATGGGGTGATGGATCTGGATGCCCGCCATCGCCCCGATCTGGGAAACGCCTATTTGAACACTTACCTGGAAGAAACCGGAGATTGGGAAGGGCTGAAGATCTTGCCTATTTATCTCAACCGCCAAGCCTACGTGCGAGCCAAGGTCGCCTCTTTTTTGCTGGAGGATCCCACGGCAACAGAGGAAGCTAAGGCCACGGCCTTCAGTACCGCCGCCCGCTATTACCGTCTTGCCTGGGAATACACCCTCCCCAAGCAGGGGCAATTGTTCCTGATGTCAGGATTGTCGGGATCCGGCAAAAGCACGGTAGCCCGCCACTTGGCCCGTCAGCGGGGAGCCATTCACATTCGCTCCGATGCGGTGCGCAAGCATTTGGCCGGGATCCCTCTGCGGAAACGGGGGGGGCCGGAGGTTTATACCCCGGAGATGACCGATAAAACCTACCGCCGCTTGGTGCAGTTGGGAGTAGAGCTGGCCCAGGAAGGCTACACCGTGATTCTGGACGCCAAGTTTGACCGGCAAGCCCTGCGGGGGATGGCCATTGATCAGGCCCAACGCCAAGGGATCCCACTGCACATTCTCCACTGCTACGCCCCTGAACCTGTTTTGCGGGAGCGCCTACAACGCCGTAGCTCAGCTCCTCAGCCCCTCTTGGCCCCAGCCGGCTGCATCGATGGGGATCAGCAGCCCTCTGCCGACATTGCCGATGCCACCGCCGAGATGCTCTCCCAACAGCAGGCCCACTGGCAGGATTTTTCCGAGTCGGAACGGCCTTTTTTAAAGGTTTTGGATACCAGCCAAGATTGGCAATCTCAACTTCAGCAGGTCTAGATCTCGACTCAAACTGCACAAAGTCGAGAGAATTAACATCAGCAAGATGGATTTTGCCGTTTCTGGGTTAGAGAATGGCAGCAGCTTTTTTGGGCAGGGATCCCTTTCCAAAGTAGAGGTCAAAATTGGGTCTAAAGCTCTGTCCTATTGGTACGCAGTTCGCCTCGGCGGGCCATAGACCTGAGAGAGACGGTAGGCTGAGGGGCATGTTGACGTGTCTGTGCAGGCCCACCCTTTTCCCATCCCACTCGACCAGAACTGACCACGTGCAGGAGGATCCCACGGTGAGCGATGTAACTCCAGATGACCTACGCCTGATGCTCTTGTTTGAGGGCTTTCCTCCTGAGAGGCTAGAGCCTCTGGCCGGGCAAATGTCGTTGCGCTCCCACCCGGTCAACCAGGCCATCTTGTTACAAAATGACTGGGGTAACGCCGTTTATTTCATCCTGGAAGGGTGGGTCAAGATTCGCACCCATGATCTCGAAGGCCGGGAGATCACCCTCACCATTCTTGGCCCAGGAGAAATCTTCGGGGAGATGGCTGCTTTGGATGAAGCACCTCGCTCTACCGACGTTGTAGCTCTAACCGCCACCAAAGTCGGTTGTCTGTCGGCCCAGCACTTTCTGGCTTTTTTGGCTTCTGATCCTCAGGCCAGCATCCGCCTTGCTCAGCTCATGTCGCGCCGCTTGCGGCAGATCAACCGTCGTCTGCAGTTGCGCGAGGCCAGCAGTACGGCCCGTGTTGCCGATATCCTGCTGTTCTTGGCCGAATCTCGTGGCCGGGTTAGCCGGAGTGGTGTAGAGATCCCCAACTTGCCCCATCGGGAGCTGAGCAGCCTCAGTGGCCTGGCTCGGGAAACGGTCACTCGCGTTCTGTCTAAGCTGGAGCAAGAGGAGCTGATCCGCCGGGATCGCACTCGAGATGTTCTCTGCATCCCCCAGATGGAGGCTTTGGAGAAACTGATTGGCTAAATTGGGGGTGCCACCAGTTGTCGAAAGCCCTCTCGGCATCGTAAGATAGTAAGCCCAGAGCCGGGATAGCTCAGTTGGTAGAGCAGAGGACTGAAAATCCTCGTGTCACCAGTTCAAGTCTGGTTCCTGGCATCTGCTGTGGATGATGGGGCGGGCTTGGGTCAACGACCTGAGCCTTTTTACTATGCCGGTGATCAAGGGCAGAAATGCACAAAGGCCAAGGCGCTGGCAGTATCGTGCCTTAACACTGGAGAAAGCAGATCGTCCGAGTTAACAGCCAGAGAAGTTGCCCGCTAAAGTCGTCTTGACCAGATCTGGCCGTGGGGATAAGGGATCCCTTGATCGCCATTTCAAGGAGCTATGGTGTTCAACCCAAGAAGATTGAAAAAAAGGTTGTCCCTGGGCAGAAGCTGGCCAGGAAATCGGTCTGTGGGTCTGTAGCCACTAGCGGATGTACTGGGCCAAAGCCCGCGAAGAATAGCCCACCCGCAATTTGCGCAGGGCATCTCGCTCGATCTGACGAATCCGCTCCCGCGTCAGGTTGAAGTGATCCCCCACCTCCCGCAGGGTTCTCGCCTGTTGCCCGTCTAACCCATAGCGCAACTCCAGCACTTGCCTCTCAATCGGCTTGAGGGTTTGCATGGCAGAACGCACATCCTGCTGCATCGATTGCACGAGGATCCCTTGAAAGGGCTGCTCTTGCCGCTCATCTTGCAGCAAATCTCCAAGGCGGCTTTCTCCTTCCTGGCCGACCGGCACATCCAGCGACAGGGGCAAAGCAGCAGCCTGTTGGATCATGCGCAGTTTCTTGACTTTAATGCCCAAGGCTTCTGCCAGCTCCGCTTCGGTGGGCCGCCTCCCCTGCAGCTTCATCAGCTCGCGGTTGGTGCGCTTGAGCAGGCGCACTTTGTCGACCATGTGTACCGGCAGGCGAATCGTCCGTGCTTGATTGGCAATGCAACGGGTAATGCCTTGGCGAATCCACCAATGAGCATAGGTGCTGAAGCGAAACCCCCGCTCCGCATTGAATTTTTCGGTGGCCCGGATCAACCCGATATTGCCCTCTTGGATCAGATCCAAAAACGGCACCCCCCGATTGAGGTATTTCTTGGCAACGCTGACCACCAGGCGCAGGTTGGCGTTGATCAGCTTGCGTTGAGCTTGCTCCCCTTGTCGGATGCGGGAGCGTAGGGTGGATACGGAAATCTGCAGGGCCTCGGCCAGAGCCTCATCGCTGGGATCCTCCCCCCGCTGTTGCCGCCATTCCTGCCGGGCTTGATCGATGAGGAGCTTTTGCTGAATTTTGCGCGACAGCTCGATTTCCTCAGCGTGATCGATGCGGGGCACGCGACCGATGGTATTCAGGTAGTGATCGACAGCGTCCTCGTTCAACCGGGATCCGCCGGCAACCGGCTCTGGATCAACTTCTGCAAGAGCATCTTGGGGGGCAGACTCAGGGTCGAACCAGAGATCGTCGAACTCCTGAGGCGAAGAGGCAGAGTGTTCAGGATGAGGACGAGAAAAAACCACGGCCAGGTGAGGAGAGAACTTCATCTCCCAGTCTAAAAAGGTTTCTGCTGCTGCTGCGAGCGAAAATCGATCATGACCCTCTTTTTTGTCCGGAGATTTTTCCGCTTGGATGCGGGAACAGCAGGGATCCCATCCGTCAAGTCCTTGTAGGCAAGGGGTTGCCCGGCAAAAAGCGGTAAGCGATTTTCGATCTAGACCTTGAGATAAGATTGTTCCTGAGCCAGTCAGCTCAACGGCTGCCGGGTGGGATCCCAGGAAAAGGGAACCTTGCCAGCTCAGGCTACCATGTGAGGATCCCTCAACTTCCTCAGTCTGGAAAAGAATATTTACGGCTTTCTGCTCCTATGGAGTCTAACGACCGGCACCATCCATCGGCCAACTTGATTGGGGAACGGGTGCGCTGGGTACGGGAGAAGCTGCAACTCACCCAAGATCAACTGGCGGGTCGCTTGGCCAAGTACGGTGTGCAGTTGGACTACGTCAAAATTGGCCAGGTGGAAAAGGGAAAACGGCGCGTCATCGACAAGGAACTGGTGGCCTTTGCCAAGGCGTTGGGGGTATCGGTCACTTGGCTGCTGAGCGGAGATGAATCCCACCTGTAGCGGCCTGCGGGAAAGTACATCCGATACAGGGATCCCGAACAAAAGGACGTGAAGATACTTAAATACCTTGTACTCTCGGACGTGATCTCAGTCATTTTCCGTGTAAACACGGTAGGCTGGACTCATGAATAGATTGGCTTGAGGCCAAACCCCAGCTTTTCCTTGACCATCCGCGGGGGTGGGAAAAGCAGAGAGATACAGCGCCGCGCCGGAAGTACGGGTTTTTCCAAGAAGGATCGGGATCACAGGCTTCTTCACCTAAACTTGATATTGTTGACTTGGCGTTAAGCTGCCGCCGTCTATCTGGCCGTCTATCTGTTTGTGTGAGGTTTGCCGATGCTCTCTTTCTTCTTCAATTCCAACAAGGCCAACAACCGACAAACCGGAGGCCACCGTGTGCCTGCTGCGAGCAAAACCACAGGCACGCAACGGATCCCTAACTACAACCGCCTTTCTGCCCCCCATGAGGTGCTCAAGCAGGAAAGGCAGATCAAGCGGGAGCAAGAGTTTACCGAAATGGAGCAAAACATCAATCGCATTCGCTACTTCTACCAAAAAGCAGATATGCCTCTGGAGATGCGACAAATTCTGACCTACCGTAAGCTGATGGAGCTGGACTACTTTACCCCACAGGCGGCAAAAGAGCTGCTCAAGCAATGGCAGCAGCAGGAAGAGCAAGAACGCCGTCGGGCTTGAGAAAAGGGCAATCGAACCTTGGCAAGTAGGCTTGTTGAGCCAAGAGTTCCCGGTCTACGGGTAAAGGCCGCGATCCTGTAGGGCTTGCGCCACTCGGCCTACCCCTAGGGTGTAGGCAGCCAGTCGCAGCGACACTTGCCGCCGTTCTGCCTCCTGCACCACCCGTTCAAAGGCACGTACCATCAGACCTTCCATTTCTTGATAAACTCGCTCTTCATCCCAGAAGACGTAAGAGAGTCCCTGCACCCACTCCAGATAGCTCACCACCACTCCACCGGCATTGGTTAGGATATCCGGCAATACCTGGATCCCTCGCGATTCCAAAATCCGGTCGGCGGCAAGGGTAGTTGGCCCGTTGGCAGCTTCTGCCACGATCCGGGCTTGAATTTGGTGGGCATTGGCTTCGGTAATTTGGTTCTCTAGAGCGGCAGGGATCAACACATCCGCTTTTTGCACCAGCAGGTCGGCATTGCTAATGGGCTCAGCTTGCGGAAAGCCCGCCATGCGGCCTCCCTGTTCCTTCATGTGGGCTTTGAGGGCGGGGATATCCAGTCCTTTGGGGTTATAAAGGCCCCCAGAACTGCCGGAAACCGCCACAATTTTGGCTCCTGCCTGATGCAGCAAGCTGGCCGCTGCCCCGCCCACATTGCCAAAGCCTTGGATCAACACCGTTGCCCCTGCCAGGGATCCACCATGTCGGGCCAAGGCTTCCCGTACCGTGATCATCACCCCCCGTCCGGTGGCCAGTTCTCGCCCTCGGGATCCCCCAATCGAGAGAGGTTTGCCCGTCACCACTCCCGGCACCGCATGCCCAACATTCATGGAATAGGTATCCATCACCCAGGCCATCTCGCGGGCGGAAGTTCCCATGTCTGGAGCGGGAATGTCCTCTGCAGGGCCGATATCCTTGATCAGCTCGCTGGTATAACGGCGGGTAATGCGCTCCAGCTCCGAGACCGAATAACGCCTCGGATCGATAGGGATCCCCCCTTTGGCCCCACCGTAGGGAATGCCCATAAGGGCGCATTTCCAGGTCATGAGCATCGCTAAGGCCGAGACCTCTTCAAGGGTGACCGCTGGGTGGTAGCGGATCCCCCCTTTGTAGGGGCCGAGAACGTTGCAATGCTGCACCCGATGGCCCGCCAGCACTTGGATTTGTCCGTTATCCAGCCGCACGGGGATCGCCACCGTCACCACTTTACGGGGGGTGCTGAGGATCGCCACCCAGCCGGGATCCAGTTTCAGCTCGCCAGCTGCCCAATCTAGGTAGCTGCAGGCCTGGGCAAGGGGACAGATATGGGCGGGAGAGGGAGGGGCAGAAGAGGCCAGCGCAGGACTTGCAGCCATGGCGAAGAGAAGCAAGGGCTGTTTCCACACTATACCGCCGGGAACCGGAGAGGAACGTTCCGTAGCAAGCGTTACAAATAATTGAGAATCTGGATCAAGACGAAACAGAGGCCGGCACTGGCCAGGGGCACGGTCAGGTTATCCAACCCCCACCAAGAGAACACCTCCAGTCCCATAGCCATCCCTCCCACCAAAAGGCTCACTCCGAGCAAAGGGAGAGAGAAGCCAAAGTACCCCAGCAGCAGAGCCGCGATCACCAAGCTGCTCACCGCCCACATGGTCAGGGATCCCTCCCAGCTTTTTTGAATGGATCCCAGTTGGTAGGGGTGTTTGCCCCAAGTTTTGCCCACCAACCCTGCCAAGGCGTCGGCCCACGTCATCACCAATATGCCGATCACCGCGAAAACCTGTCGCTGTGGCCGCCAAAACCAAAACAGCAGCAGGCCAATGCTGATGGCGTAGAAACAGGTGCCAAAGCTGCGGCGACCGACTCCATTCAAGCTGGGCAAGATGGCCACCCGGTAGGAGAGCAGCGCCAAGCCGGCAAACACCAGAGAGAATCCCACCCCTAGCCAGCGAGGCACTTGCAAAGCCCAAGCCAACAAAATGATATTGCCCACACCAATGTGAATGGCCTTGCGCACCCATTCCCCGTCCACCTGCCGGGAGCGCAGCCATTCCGCAAAAGCAAATACGGCGGCCAGCCAGAGAGCATAGCAAGCAAGCTGCTGGGCCAGGCCCATGAAACGGCCTCAGAGGGTTTTCAAGTAGCTGAGCAAATCCGCCATCTCCTGAGGATCCGGCTGGAACTGGGGCATGGGAGGCGTTTTGCCACCGGTCACCTGCTGAATAATAAACCGATCCGAGCGGCGGCTGCTCACCCCCCGCAGACTGGGCCCCACTCGCCCATCCGCTTCTTCTCCGTGGCAGGCTGCACAGTTGAGGGCAAACAAGGATGCACCATGGCTAACCTGCCCCTGTAAGCTGAGGACGGCTTCCGTGTAGGGATCCAGACGAGCCTCAGCACTTAGCCAAGCCCAGGTCAATATCGCCAGCCCTAGGCCGAGGAGGGCAAGACCCAGCCGAGTTTTTTGAGACCAGACACTTGTAAAGAACTGCTGCAAGGATTTGAGGAAGGGTTGTAAACGTCGTTGGGATGGAGGTTGAAGTCGCTTTTGCTCAAACTCAACCCAAATGCCAGTTGACGACTGGCTGCTGCAGGATTGAGGAGTGTCTGAGAGGGAGGGAGGCACAGACAACGCTGAGAGAAACCGTTTCAATCTTTTACATTTCAACCAACACGATAACTCAGGAGCCTTTCCCTGCCAATAATCTGTAAAGGTATTTACTTTTTCTTAATGGTTGGCTGGGCCACGTGAGACTTTGATCCCTCTGAGGGGGGACGGTTGGGAAAGAGCCGCTCCATCACCTCCGCTTGGGCCCAGGGATCCCGGTTGAGGCTGTGGATGGCATTGGCCCATGGAAAGTGCGCCTGCAGGCGGCGGTAGAGAGATAAATTACCATAAATGACGACCGCTGCCACCCGCTCCCGATGCTGTTGCAGCCAATCCAGCACATAGTTGGGCAAGGGATCCCGAAGGAAACCTTGGAAAATCAACCCTGGGGCGTTGTCTAGAGCGGCTTCCAACCAAGGCAGGGGGGTAAGGGCATCGCTGAGCACAGGAAGCATGCCCAGGGCAGCCGGAACATGCAGGGCGGGAGATTGCAACTGCACATCGGCAGCACCCAAGGGGGGATCCTGCCAGATCCAGTTCAACCATCCGGGCTCTGCGGGCGGGCTGAGGGGCCGGCCTCCTTCCACGCCACCGCGGGCCATAGCCGCTTGACAGGGGGCAATATCCTTCTCGGCCAAGAGGGATCCCAGCTGTGCGGCTCTGTGCAGAGCAGAGGTCAGGTGGGAGCGCCTGTTGAACAACTTTCCCAACGCCGTTCGCGTCCGCGGAACGGAGTCCTTGTCCTTGGAGATGGGATCCCCCAGCAGCAAAGGCTTCAGTTGCTCGGCGGGAGAGCCACGGTTGAGGGCTGGATCTGTGGGATCCTTGGCTCCCATCCATCCGCCAAGGGCGCTGAAGTCGGTTTCTGCCAGGGCCGGCCACACCTGTTGGAGGAGAGCTGAGGCGGCGGGTAGGAGTCGCTGTTTGGCCCGCAGCACCCGCGTCACCGACTGGGCAAGCTGGTCTGTGCTGAGGGATCCCTGTTGCACCGCTTCCAAAACGGCTGCCAAGGATGCCATCGGATCGGGGGGGGCCAAAATTAGGTCGGCACCGGCCTGGAAAGCCCGCACGGCCAATGAGTTGGGCCCGTTAGCATTGGCCAGCTCTGCCAAGCAGCCTTGATCGAGGCTGTCCACAACAATAAGCCCGCCAAACCCCCATTCCTGGCGCAGCAGTTGGGTCAGCCGCCCCGGCAGCAGGGTGATAGGCCAGCGCTCATCCCACTCCGGCAGCACCACGTGGGAAACCAAGATCGCCCCCACCTGCTCCACCAAACCTCGAAAAGGCAGCCAAGGTCCCTCTTGGAGCTGGGCTAGGGTCAGGGTTGATCGGGGGCACCAGGGGGTGTCTGTTGTCTTTGGGGATGGCTTCAGTCCGGCCTGAACCGGATCCCTCCAGCCTTTGCCCGGAAAAGAGCTTGCTGTGGTTAGGATCCCGCCTGTGCTGCCCGGGGTGGCTTGCTCACATCCGCGCACGAAAGCTCGCGCCAGTTGCAAAGCAGATAGGGGATCCTCCGCCAGCGCCCCTTCCCCCAGCGGCTCTGCCACCGGGTTGAGCAACCAATTGATGCCGATGGCCGCCGCCTCCCGCGCCGTGATCCGCCCCCACTGCTCGGCCCAGCGTTCTGCCTCTGATCCCAGACGGCTCAACCCCAGGGGATGGGGAAAAGAGGTAGCCCCCTGTAGGGCCAGCCCACGACCGGCCTCTGCTGCCACCAAAAGGGGCAGAGCAGCCCATGCCTGCACCTCTTCCACCCGCAACAGGGCTTCTGCTACGTGTCCTTCGGTGATCCAGATGCCCCCGATCCCCACTTCCTGGATCAGTCGCTTGAGGGTGTCTCGACAGCAGGCTGGGGATCCCAGACGGGCCGAGACCGGCACCACCAACAGTTGGGCTACCTGCCGAGCTAGGGATAAGGGTCGATCCAGTTCCTCGAGCGGAGATCCGGAAACACTCATGGGCACAGCCGGAAGGTCGTCAGCAACGGGAAAGCTGCGAGATTCTGATCCCTTTGCAGAAAACGCAGATCATGATAACCACTCCTGCCGGTTGTGGCTCGCACTTGGCTGCTGAGGGCTAACGAGAAAGCCGACAACGGTCACAGGTGCCACAAGGCAGGCCGGGCTGCTCCCCAGGGTAGCCAAAATAGGGCAAGATCGCCTGCCACCGACAGCCGCGAGTGTGGATCAGATCCTCTATACCCCGCCAGGGATCCTCTCGTCTTAAAGGCTGCCAACGGCGGTGTAACACCTGAAAGCGAAAGGGATCCGGCCACCGCAAACAGCCCATCTCCTGCAGCAGACCCAAGGCCACCCGTGCCTCTCCGGGGGGCAGATCGGCGTAGGATCCCTGCTGGGGTAGGGTTTGGAGCAGGTGGCGTGCTCGGGCCTGAAGGCGCTCCTGCTGGGAATAGAAATAGGCTTGGCGCCGGCGATCGCTGGGATCCAGCAGGCCCGTCGGCTCCGAGACCAGCATCAGGGCCCGACAAGGGCCACCATCCCGACCGCCTCGTCCCACCTCTTGCAAATAATCCATCAAGGTGGGCGGGGGATGAAAGTGCAGTACCCAACGCACGTCCGGCTTGTTGATGCCCATGCCAAAGGCGTTGGTGCAGACCAGAAAGCGCAGTTCCCCCTGCAGCCAGGCCCGTTCCAGCCGACGGCGGGATCCCGCTTCCAGTCCCCCATGGTAGGTGGCGGTTTTTAGGTTCTGTCGGCCCAGCCACTCGGCCAGCTCTTCCCCATCCCGCCGGGTGCGCACATACACCAGACCCGAGCCGGGATTCTCGCCCAGGAATCGCAGCAGACGGCGACGACGATGCGCCGGGCTCCAGGCTATCGCCACATTGAGGGAGATATTGGCCCGCAGGGGATCGGCGCGAATGCACTCCGGATCCCGCAGCTCTAGGATTTGGCTGAGGCGGCTGCAGGTTTGGGGGTCAGCCGTGGCGGTAAAAGCGGCAATGGGAAAGGAGGACTTCACCGGGGCCAGAGCCGGGCGCAGCAATCCCAGACGGCGGTAGTCGGGCCGGAAGGATCCCCCCCAATGCACCAACGTATGGGCCTCATCCACGATCAGGCCGTTGATGTGCACCTGAGGCTGTTGCAGCCGTTGCCAAACGGGGGGGCTGAATAGAGTCTCCGGCCCCAAATAGAGCAGGCGCAGTCGGTTTTCCTCAAGGGCCTTCAACACCCGCTTGCGCAGGGCCGGATCCAGTTCGCTGTGGAGACAGGCCGCCGGCAGCTTGCGTTTCCAAAGATCCTGAACTTGGTCTTCCATGAGGGCGATTAGGGGTGAAACCACCAGCATCACCCCCCTTTGCAGCAGAGCTGCTAGCTGAAAGCACAGGGATTTGCCAAACCCCGTCGGCAACACCACCAGCGCGTCGCGCTTGTCCAGCAGAGCCTGGATCACCTGATCCTGCGGTGGGCGCAGCGTCTCGTAACCCCAGTGTTGCTTGAGGGCCTGTTGGATTTGCTGCCAATCCTGCAAACGGCAACCCCTTCTTCAACACTCTCTTCCAGCACTCTACGGCAATTCCAAGGGAAAAAAGAGCAGGGCGGAGAAAGGAAAGAGCCTCTCTTCTCGCTCCTCACTGCTTAGGCCGTGTGGTGCCGATGCTCGCAGGCTTGTGCAATTCTAGAGCTGGAGCCTACCTGCTGCTCCACAGCGTTCTCGGCCACTTCCATGACTGCCATCGACTCCTCGCGCCTGCTCCACCCCAGAACTGCCCTTGTTCACCGTCGCACCGGGGAAACGGATGTTCAAATTCGTCTGAACCTGGATGGCAGCGGTCAGCACCAGATCGACACCGGGATCCCCTTTTTGGATCACATGCTGGCCCAGCTCAGCACCCATGGGCTGATCGACCTGCAGATCAAGGCCATAGGGGATCTGCACATCGACGATCACCACACCAACGAAGATGTGGGCATCACGCTGGGACAAGCCCTGGCGCAGGCTCTGCAGGATCGGCGTGGCATTCATCGCTTCGGCCATTTTTGGGCACCTTTGGATGAAGCTTTGGTGCAGGTGGTGCTGGATTTCTCCGGGCGTCCTCACCTCAGCTATGGCCTGGAGCTGCCCACGGAGCGCATTGGCCGCTACGAAACCCAGTTGGTGCGGGAGTTTTATCAGGCGGTGGTCAACCACGCCCAGCTCACTTTGCACATTCGCCAGGCTGCCGGCCTCAATGCCCACCATATTGTCGAGGCCAGTTTTAAGGCGTTTGCCCGCGCCCTGCGCATGGCCGTAGAACGGGATCCCCGCCGACAAGAAGGGATCCCTAGCTCCAAGGGGGTTCTGTAGCCGTGCGGTGGCTGCAGGGGGTGTTTGCCTTGGGCCTAGGACTGGCGACAGTTTTGGCTGGGCCGGGCCGGGCGTGGAGCGCAGAGCGCTTGGGGGTGTTTCTGCCGCCTTTGATTGAGTTCTCTTTGCCCGTGGAGGATCTGGCCCGGTTTGCCCACAATGGCGCGGTAAGCCGGCAGTTGGATTTTTATCTGCGGCGGCTCACGCCAGAGCAACAGGCAGCTTTGGCGGATTTGCTGACACGTAATTTTGACCTTGACCAGGTTACGGTCAGCCAGTTTACCTACTCTGCGATTGGCGAAGATCTGCTGCGGCGGTTGACCCTAGTATTGCATGGAGATGGAGAAGCAGAGTTTTATGCATTGCGGGCGGCATTGATCCTGGCGGCAGGGGATCCCGAGGGGCTGACGTTGGTGAATGTGTTGCGCCGCTACCCGCTGGAGAAGTTGCAGATCGATCTGGATATGAGCATTCGCTTGGTGCGAGAGGCCGGTCAACTCTTCCGCCAGCGGGATCTGGTGATCGCAAGGCTGCGAGAAGAGGCCGGGCGGAAAGCTGAGTGGGCATCTTCCAGCGCTTCTCTCAGCATGGCAGCCCAAGACTCAGCTCAACCTCACCTTAGCCCCGAGCAGCCGGGTGAGTTGGAGTGGCAGGTGGAGCGCTTCCAGTTGGTCAACCCTTGGCGCGATACGCCTGTGTCGGTGGAAGTCTATCTGCCGGAGGGGAAGGGGCGTATCCCCTTGGTGGTGATCTCCCACGGCATTGCCTCTGACCGCAATACCTTTGCCTACTTGGCCCGCCATTTGGCTTCTTGGGGGTTTGCGGTGGCGGTGTTGGAGCATCCGGGCACCGATGTGGAGCGGGTGCGCAGCTTTTTGTCAGGGTTTGGCTCTTTGCCGGGGCCCTATGAGTGGGTGGCGCGGCCCCAGGATATTTCTCTGCTGTTGGACGAGCTGGAACTCAGGGCACAGCAAGATCCCAGCCGCTGGGGCAGGCTGGATGTAAAGTCGGCAGGACTGTTCGGCCAGTCTTTGGGGGGATACACGGTGTTGGCGGCAGCAGGGGCTGCGCTCAATCCAGCCCGCTTGCAAGAGAACTGCCAGACATCCCATTCCTTGGAGCTGACCCTGAATGTTTCTCTGTTGTTGCAATGTCGGGCGATAGAGGTGTTCCAGGCTTCCAACCTGGCCGCGCAGGCGGGGCAGTTGGCAGATGCGCGCATTCAGGCGGTGTTTGCCCTCAACCCCCTCACCAGCACGGTGTTTGGCCCAGAAGGGCTAGGCCAAGTGGGGATCCCGGTGATGATAATGTCGGGCAGCGAAGATTACTTTACCCCCGCCCTAGCAGAGCAGATTGAACCCTTTACCTGGCTGGGATCCCAGCAGCGCTATTTGGCGATAGTGGAGGGATCCACCCATTTCACCTTCCTGGGTGGGGGTGGCCAGGGGGCCTTCCCGGTGCCGCAGGAGTTGATCGGGCCAGATCCCCAGTCAGCTCGCCCCTTGCTCAAGGGCTTGGCCACTGCTTTTTTCAAAACCTACCTGGCGGCGGGATCCGACTCCGGCGGGTTTTCTGAGTATTCGACTTATCTCAACTCTGCCTACGCCGAATCCCTGACCCCAGCACCTCTACGCACCACTTTGATTCGAGACTTGAGGCCAGAACGGATCCAACTGGCCTCGTTCGCGACGGCGGTGCGGAGCACTTTCCCGTGAGAAGTGTCTTGAGCTGAGGAGCTGAGAAGAGGGCTGGCTGCTATCTTTTCGGATTATTCCCTTTGGTTTTGCTGAATCTCTGCCCATGCTGCTGTTGCTGACCAATCTGAGCGCCGTTTTGCTGTTTTTGCTCTGCCCCTGGTGGGTGCTGAGGCGGGAGTTCGGCGGCACAGGGGTGCTGGCAGGAACCTTTGGCCTCATCGACCCGCAGCAGTTGGGGATCCCGGATACTTTGGCGGTGGGTTGGATCCCAGGGTTGAGCTGGGCCTGGGTGCTGTTGGCGCTGTTGTCGTGTCTGGCCCTGGGGATCAAAGAGCGGCAAGTGCGGGCCCGCTGGCTGTACAGCTTGGGGGTGAGCGGTCTAGTTCTGTTTGGGCTGGGCTTGCTCTGGTTTTATGGGGCAGTGGGGGCGGTGAACAGGGCGGCCCTGGCGGAAGGGATCCCGCCAACTCGGTTGCCGTTGCGGCGGTTCAGCCCTTCTTTGGCCAGCTATGCCAGCTTTGCCTATGCCCTGCTGCTGTTGCTGCTGGGGCGGCTGCAGTTGCCGGGGGGAAAAGCCTTTTTGGTGCGGCGGCGGCAGATCATCGTCCCCCTGACTGCCTTGGGGGCGGCGGTGGCAGCAGGGGCGGTGGTGGTGGGGTTGCTGCGGCCCGGCCTGGGCTCCTCGCCCGATTCGCCTTTTTTTGTAAAGCTAAGCACCAAACTGGACTTGATCACCTACACCTTTCAGGTGCTGTTTAGCCCCATCACTCATCTGCCCGGGTTGTTCCAGAGTTTGCTGCTGGCCACTCCTCTGATTTTTACGGGGTTGGCGGTGGCCTTTGGCTTTCACGCGGGCTTGTTCAACATCGGCGCGCCGGGACAACTGACGATGGGAGCCATTGCCACCATGCTGGTGGGGGTATACCTGCCGGGGCCAGGTTGGCTGACTTTGCCCCTCTCGGTTTTGGCGGCGGCTGCCGGTGGAGCCCTTTGGGGTGGGATCCCCGGTTGGCTCAAGGCCCGCTTCGGCACCCACGAGGTCATCAACACGATCATGATGAACTACATTGCCGCCTCAATCTTCTTGTTTTTAATTTCGGCCAACCAGTACCGTTTTTTCGGCTATCCGGTCACTTTGCCCTTCAAGGCCCCCGGCCCAGAAGCCCGTAGCTACGAAATTCGCCCCGAATCGCGGCTGCCCTCGCTGCTGGAGTTGCTGGGGCTACAGGGATCCGGCCCCGGGACGCTGTCTTGGGCTTGGCCCTTGGCCCTGTTGGCCGGGGTGGGGTTTTACCTGCTCTGCAGAGGCTGGCCCCTGCAAAGACGATGCATCGGATCCCTGGCGGCAGGGCTGGGGGGATATCTGCTGGGGGGCATCTTGCCCGGTTGGCCGGTGGAGGTGCCCACAGGGTTGGCCGCCATCCGCTTGAACGGGGCCTTTTTGATTGCGCTGCTGGCGGTGGCAGTGGTGAATGTCTATCTGTGGGGAACCTTGGAGGGCTATGAGCTGCGGGCCATGGGCTTTTCTCCCAGAGCGGCAGAATATGCCGGGGTGGACTTGGGCCAAAAGCAAATCTGGGCCATGGCCATCTCCGGCGCCTTGGCGGGGCTGGCTGCAACCCACTATGTTCTGGGGGCCGGCCTCGAAGAATACCGCCTCAAGCAATCCTTGCCTGCCCAGGTCGGTTTTGATGGCATTGCGGTGGCCCTGATGGGGCAAAACTCTCCTCTGGGCATCGTCCTCACAGCACTGCTGTTTGGGGTACTCTTGACGGGGGGGCTGCGGCTCAATCTGGAATTGGGGATCAGCCGAGAATTGGTGACCGCTCTACAAGCTTTGATCGTCTTGTTCATTGCAGCAGGTGGCCTGTTGCCCGGCTATTTCACGGATCCCTTGCAGGCAGCCCAGGTGGAAATGGACTGCGATGAACGCTCAACTTGAGTACCTCTGAGCGGAGATCTCGTTTGCGCTGGCGCTGCGGAGCAATATGGCAACTCTGTTTTGGGCTTTGATCCCGGCTACCCTGCGCTCCACTACCCCTCTGTTGCTCACGGCCTTGGGGGGCATGTACTCCGAACGCAGCGGCGTGGTCAATATTGCCCTGGAAGGGATCATCTTGTTTGGGGCTTTGGCGGCGGCAGTGACCACCCAACGCCTGGAGGCTCCCCTTCTGGCCCAGACTCCAGCAGCCCAGGTGGGTTGGATCCCTTGGGTGGGTCTGTTGGCCGGCGCCTTGGGGGGAGTGGCCATTGCCTTTGTGCATGCGCTGATGTGCATCCGCTACAGAGCTGATCAAATTGTCAGCGGCACCGCCATCAACCTGTTGGCCATGAGCGTGCCTTCGCTGGTGCTGCAATCCTTCTACGGCAACACCACCAACTCTCAGGAAATTGTCAATCGGCTGCCGTTATGGCATGGGTTTAGCCCCTTGGTGTACCTGGCCTTTCTGTTGGTGCCGATCTCCTGGTGGTTGCTGTTCAAAACGCCCTGGGGCTTGCGGCTGCGAGCGGTGGGAGAGCATCCTCAGGCTGCTGCCACCATGGGGGTGGACGTCCTGGGTATGCGCTACGCGGCGGTGCTGCTCTCCGGCTTGTTGGGGGGCCTGGCGGGGGCTTATCTTTCCATCGGCTTTTTGAACCAGTTTGTCCGCAACATGTCAGCAGGAAAGGGCTTTATCGCCTTGGCAGCGATGATCTTCGGCAAGTGGCATCCCTTCGGGATCTTGGGCGCAACGCTGTTGTTTGGAGCCACCGACGCCCTGGCCATCCAACTGCAGGGAGGAGATGTGATGCCGCCCGTGTTGATCCAGGCTTTGCCCTTTGTGTTGACGATGGGGGTTCTATCGGGAGTGCTGAGCCGCACCCGCCAAACCCGCCCGCCGGCTGCCCTGGGCAAAATCTACAGCAACTGAAAGAGAGCCGAGAGACAACCCTTTCTAGCGCACAGTCATGATGGTCATCTCGATTCAAACTAGGACACTGCACCCACACCTAAAACGTTGGTCGCGTCGGCGTTGCGGAACAGTAATGCACTCGGCCAAAGGCTTTCCTCAATGGCCCAGGCATCTCACCCTAGACTGAACACCGCAGTCTAGAAATGGTCTAGAAACAGCTTAGAAACCCTCGGAAAGGCAGAGGGGCGCCAAGATGGGCTCCGGGGAACTCCCCAAAACAGGGATTCTCTCATGGGCAGCAATATCAAACTGGCTCGGTTGCTGGCTTTGGCGGCAGTTAGCGGTTGATCGGGGTCGATTGTACGCCCCTGCTGGGTACGCTAGTTCTGGACGCGATTCTCGGTGTGGGCCTGTTGGCTCCCGCCTCAGCAGTCCAGATGGGGCAAAGTCTGTCCGGTAGGGATCCCCATTTAGGTTTATTCTGGACTTAGCCATCTTTCCAGAGTTGCACCTCAGCTTGTGCGGGATCCAGAGTCGAAAATGGTTTCACCCTATCGGGATTCCGGCAGTTGCCAACCCTGGAGGCTCTTGTTCCGAGCAGTCGGTAAATCTATGTTAGGGGGGATGAAAACCATGGACATTGATCTTCGTCCGCTGATCGTTTTGTCGCCCATTGTTTTGGTGGTTGCCTGGGCTGCTTACAACATCATCAAGGCTGCCATCAAGGGGGAGGCCAAGCTCTTCGGCGAAAGAGGCAACAACCCCTTTGGCAGAGGGGGGAGCTGAACGTGCGGATCCGCTCACAGCCGGCAGGCTCAGTATGCTAGGTGAGGAGACCCAGGCAGCGGTAACGCCCTCCGAGGGGACAAGCCCAAAATCCGCTGATGTGATTGTTATTGGGGCCGGAGTGGCCGGCTTGGTGTGTGCAAGGCAACTGCTGCGGGCAGGGCTCCAGGTTCTGGTGCTGGAAAAATCGGCAGGCTTGGGCGGGCGCATGGCCACCCGTCGAGTTGAACATGCTGGACAAACGGTGCCGGTGGATCATGGAGCTCAATACCTGACCGCCGACTCGGATGGCTTTCATCGCTGGGTGAAGGAGCTGCTGGGCCTGGGGCTGCTGACGGAATGGACGCGCTCGCTGCATGTGCTGGATCGAGAAGGGCTGCGCCCAGAGGATCCCAACGATGAAAAACCGCGCTATGTCTGCCCTCAGGGCATGACGACGCTGGCCAAACACCTGGCTGCCCCGCTGTCGGTACACACCCAAACTCGTGTGGTCAGCCTCAAACCTTTGGCAACAAGCTGGCAATTGAGGGCGGAGAACGGCCAATGCTACGAGGCTGCTGCCCTGGTGGCGACAATTCCGGCCCCCCAGTTGCTGCCCCTGCTCCGGGAAGGGATCCCTTCGGCTGAAAACCTGTTGCCTCTGCTGGAATCCGCCCAGTATCAACCCTGCCTTGCGGTTTTGGCGGGCTACTCTGAGCATACGCCGCCTTGGAAGGGGATCAAGTGCTTGGAGGATCCGATGTTGGCCTGGCTGGGACTGGACAGCAGCAAGCGCCTGCAGCCGCTCCCGCCTGTGGTGGTCTTGCATGGGGGGGCGGAGTGGTCATCTCTGTACTTGGAGGCCGGCCCCTCTGAGCTGGAAAAGGCCGGTCGAGAATTGCTGGCCCACGCGGCCCAACGGCTGGATCCCTGGCTGGCTTCGCCACAATGGATGCAGGTGCACCGTTGGCGCTACGCATTGCCTTTGGAAACCACGGGATTGGCCAGCCTAAGCACCCGTATTCCCGCCGCTGAGGGATTGCCTTTGGTTTGTGCCGGCGATTGGTGCGCCGGAGGGCGCGTAGAGGGGGCTTGGCTCTCAGGACACAATGCCGCCAAAACCTTGCTCGAAATGCTTTCTGGGAAATGAGGGTATGCACAGGCCGACCCGGTCGGCAGGGCAAGTGCCTGACCTGGCGCAGGACAGAGATGACGGCAAGACCACTGGGAGGGTAGGCTGAGGGCCGCTGAGAATTTCCACCCTCTGGGCCGGGGAGTGTGTCAAGCTAAAGGGTGGATCCCCCGGCAGATGCTCTCCTCTCCACTCATGTCCAGAATCTGTACAATCTACCGCCGTGCGCAATTTGCCGCCAGCCATCGGTACTGGTTGCCCGAACTCTCAGAAGCCGAGAACTTAGCCCGCTTTGGCCCCAATGCCCGTTTTCCCGGCCATGGCCACAACTATGTGCTGGAGGTGGGCATGAGTGGTGAGGTGGATGACTATGGGATGGTGCTCAACCTCTCGGAGGTGAAGCAGGTGATCCGGCAGCGGGTGATTCAAGATCTCAACTTTGCTTATCTAAATCAAGCTTGGCCGGAGTTTGCCCAAACCTTGCCCACTACCGAGTTTATCGCTTACGTGATTTGGCAACGCCTGGCCGATGCCTTGCCCCTAACCAGCGTCCGTCTGTACGAAGATCCTGAGCTTTGGGCCGAATACCGAGGAGAAGCCATGCAAGCCTACTTGACTGTTGCCACCCATTTCAGCGCCGCCCACCGCTTGGCTCTGGATCACCTGAGTTTTGAAGAAAACAGCGCCATCTACGGCCTCTGTGCCCGTCCCCACGGCCACGGCCACAACTACGGCCTGGAGATCACCGTCAAGGGATCCATCCATCCGCGCACGGGGATGATCGTGGACTTGGCGGCCCTGCAGCGGCTGATCGAGGAGCAGGTGGTGAAGCCGCTGGATCACACCTTTTTGAACAAAGACATTCCCTACTTTGCCCAGGTGGTGCCTACTGCCGAAAACATCGCCCTCTACATCCAGCGGCTGCTGACTCTGCCCCTGCGGGAGCTGGGGGTGCAGTTGCATCGGGTTCGCCTGCAGGAGAGTCCCAACAACAGCAGCGAGGTCTACGGGGAGTTTCCGCTGGAAGAGCTGCTCAACTCCTCAGAAGGACAAGATGTGGCTTCTTCCGCTTCTGGCAGCCGTATTGCCATGCAGGGCTGATGCGGCCATCATGTTGGATCTGGTTAAGCTGAGCGGGCAAATTCCTGCGTTCACCCGGCACTTGCAACAGGAGTCGAAAGCCGGCCAAGAACGCCTGCGCCAAGCCTGGCAAGTTTTCGAGCGCTGGCAGCAGGAGCCGCAGGTTTGGCAGTCCCGCTGGGCCGAGTGGGGATCCCATCTGTCGTTTGTTTGCGCCAGCCCTGCCGAGCCGCCGGAAGCTTGGGGATCCCTGCCCAAGGTTGAACCTCTGCAGGGGCGACACACGGTGGTGGCCACGGATGGATCCCAGATTTTGCCCAGTCACCACGAGATTGCCTACTGCTCGCTGATCAATGTTGGGCGCGTGGTTCTCCACTACGGCACCCAGGAGTGGCCGCTGTTGGACAGCCAGCCCCTGCTGCTGTATGGAGATGAATCCTTTGCCCGGCACTCAGACTCCTCTTCCCCGGAGCGGAGGGCAGAAGGGTTGCCGAGCGCCCCCCTTAACCGGCGAGACTCTCGCCCACGGCGCACCCCAGGTGAACGCAACCCCGGCAGCGGAACGGAGCCTTCGTTGGGGCCGGAAGAGGTGCTGGCCTTACGACGCTCCCGAGCAGAACTGGAGGAGCTGGCGCAGTTGGCCCTGTCGGTGCCCCGTCGCCGCATCACGCTGGCGCTCTTGGATGGATCCCTGATCCCCTGGGGACTGGAACCTCTGTCCCAGCCGGCCCGGCGCCCCTGGTTGGATCCCATTCTGGCGACCTTGGAGCAGTTGCGGGCGGCCCGCATCCCTCTCGTGGGATACATCAGCGCCTCTCGCAGCAGCGAAACCCTTAACTACCTGCGCCTGGGGCTGTGCCCCTACCTGGGCTGTGAATGTTATCGCTACTGCCTTGCCGACAAAACCCCCCCTTGCCATCCCTTTGCCCCCCTGCCGGATCGCGTTTTTTGGGGATCCCTGCTGCAGCCGGGAGAGCGCAGCCCCCTTTGGCGCTGCGGAGCCAGCGTGCTGGACACCTTCGGGGAACACCACATCCACTGCTGTTATCTGAATGTCAGCGAGGGATCCCTGGGCCAAGCCGAAATTGCTCGCCTGGAGTTTCCCGCTTGGGTGGCCCAGGATGCGGAGTTGCTGCAGCGGGCCTTGGCAGGCGTGCTGAGCCAAGTGCACAAAGGCTTTGGCTACCCCATCGCCTTGGCAGAAGCCCATCATTTGGCGGTGGTGAGGAGCGGGGATCGGCAGCGGTTCTTTGCCCTGATCGAGCAGGAGCTGATCCGCACCGGCCTGCGCCACGTAGCCGTCTCTCGCAAGGAAGCCCAGAAGCGGAGTGGCATTGCCTGAGCCCGAGAAAGCCCGCACTGACCCTGGGGATCCCTGGCACCCAAGAAAAGGCTGTAGCCTATTGAGGGGATCCCCATTCAACGGTTAGGGTTGCCAAGGTGTCCCAATCCTGTCTCTGTTGCCAGCATGATGATCCGAACCCCTCTGCGCAGCATCATCTCCCCCCTCACCCACAACCCCCTCTGGTACAAAGACGCGATCATCTACGAGCTACCGGTGCGGGCTTTTGCCGACAGCGATGGCGACGGCGTGGGAGACTTCCAGGGCCTGACGGAAAAGCTGGACTACCTGCAGGATCTGGGCATCACGGCCATTTGGCTGCTGCCCTTTTTCCCCTCGCCCCTGCGGGATGACGGCTACGACGTCTCCGATTTCACCAACGTTAACCCCACCTTGGGCACCCTAGAAGACTTCAAAATCTTTCTGGATGCCGCCCATCAACGGGGGATCCGCGTCATCATCGAGCTGATCCTCAACCACACCTCAGATCAGCACCCGTGGTTTCAGCGGGCTCGGCGGGCTGCTCCCGGCACCCCAGAGCGAGACTTTTACGTTTGGAGCGATACGCCCGAAAAGTACAAAGAAGCCCGCATCATCTTTCAAGACTTTGAAACTTCCAACTGGGCCTGGGATCCGGTGGCCAAAGCCTACTATTGGCATCGCTTCTACTCCCACCAGCCGGATCTCAACTACGACAACCCCGCCGTGCAGAAAGCCATCTTTGAGGTGGTGGACTTCTGGCTGAGCATGGGGGTGGATGGCCTACGGCTGGATGCCGTGCCCTATCTCTACGAGCGGGAAGGCACCAACTGCGAGAACCTGCCGGAAACCCATGCCTTCCTCAAGGCCCTGCGCCAACACATCGACCGCAACTATCCCGACCGCATGTTGCTGGCCGAGGCCAACCAATGGCCGGAAGATGCCGTGGCCTACTTCGGCGACGGGGACGAATGCCACATGGACTTTCACTTCCCCCTCATGCCGCGGCTGTTCATGGCCATCCAGATGGAGGATCGCTTCCCCATCATTGACATCCTGCAGCAAACCCCGCCCATCCCCGAAACCTGCCAATGGGCCATCTTCCTGCGCAACCACGACGAGCTCACCTTGGAGATGGTCACCGACGAAGAGCGGGACTACATGTACCAGGTGTACGCAAAGGATCCCAATGCGCGGGTGAACCTGGGCATCCGTCGGCGCTTGGCCCCCCTGCTGGGCAACAGCCGCCGCCGCATCGAGCTGATGAACAGCCTGCTGTTTTCCCTGCCCGGCACCCCGGTCATCTACTACGGGGACGAGATCGGCATGGGAGACAACATCTACCTGGGGGATCGCAATAGCGTGCGCACCCCCATGCAGTGGAGCGCCGACCGCAACGCCGGCTTTTCCCGGGCCAACCCGCAAAAGCTTTATCTGCCCATTGTCATCGATGCCGAGTACCACTACGAAACCGTCAATGTCGAAGCGCAGCGGAACAACCCCTATTCCCTGTGGTGGACTATGAAGCGGCTCATCGCAGTGCGCAAGCGATTCCAAGCTTTTGGCCGCGGCTCCTTTGAGCTGCTCCACCCGGAAAATCGCAAGGTGCTTGCCTTTATGCGGGCCTTTGGCGATGAGCGCATCTTGGTGGTGGCCAACCTCTCCCGCTATGTGCAGTGCGTGGAGCTGGACTTGGCGGAGTGGGAAGGACTAATTCCGGTGGAGATCTTCGGGCGCACCGAGTTTCCCCCCATCGGACAACTGCCCTATTTTTTGACTCTAGGCCCCCATTCTTTCTATTGGTTCTCCCTTGAGCCCCAAACGGAGCGGATCCACCCCAGCCACAGCAAGCCGGAAGAGCTGGATCGTCTGCCCACCCTGATCCCCTCAAGCGGCACTTGGGAAAGCCTCTTTCAAGGGGAAAGCCAAAAGCAGGTGGAGGCGCTTTTGGGGGACTATCTCTACCGTTGTCGCTGGTTCGGCTCCAAAGCCCGCCAGATCCAGTCGGCCCAGATCTTGGATGCCATTCCCTGCAACCGGGAGGCAGATCCCCCCTTTCGGGGCCAGATCATTCTTCTGCAAACTGAGTTCACTCAGGGGGAAGCGGAAGTCTACTCCCTTCCGGTAGGCTACGCCACTCAGGAGATGGCTCTGCACCTGCGCAGGGAGATGCCGCAAGCGGTCATTGCCCCTGTGCAAGTGGCCGGGGATCCGCCGGGGGTTCTTTTCGACGCTTTGGCGGATAAAACCTTTTTGTCCCTAGCCTTGCAGATCATCGCCCAGCAGGGGCGCCTGCGCCACAGCTCCGGGGAGCTCTGGGCCACCACCTCTGGCGCTTTTGAGTATGACCCCAGCCTGGAACCCCGTATCCTCAAGGCCGAGCAGAGCAATACCTCTGTGGTCTACGGCAACCGGTACATCCTCAAGGTCTACCGCAAGGTGGCCGAAGGGGTGAATCCCGAGCTGGAGATTGGCCGCTACCTGCTGGAGCACCATCCCCAAGTGCGGGTGCCGCGGCTGCTGGGATCCCTGGAGTATCGCCGTCGTCGCGGGGCCCGTGGGTTTGATCCCGCCGATCAGCCCATTACCCTGGCCATTTTGCAGGAGTACATCCCCAACGAGGGAGATGCCTGGCACTACACCCTGGACAGCTTGGGGCAATTTTTTGAGGCGGTGTTGGTTCACCACCAAGAGGTGGATCCCGTGCCCGTGCCGCAGGGATCCTTCTTGGAGCTTTCCCAACAGCCCTTGCCGGAGCTGGCCTACGCCACCATCGGCAGCTACCTAGAATCGGTGCGGATCTTGGCCAAGCGCACCGCCGAGCTGCACATCGCCCTGGCTGCCGATACGGAGAACAAAGACTTTGCCCCAGAGCCTTTCTCCAGCCTGTACCAGCGCTCCGTTTACCAGTCCATGCGCAACTTGGTGGGGCAGGTGTTTCCGCTGCTGTTCGCGTCAGCGGGACGGAGTCCTTATAAGCAGCTCCCCAAGCTGCCGGAAGCAGAGGCCAACTTGGCTCGGGCTGTTTGCGACCAAGAAGGGGAAATCATGAGCCGCTTCCGCCTGATCCTGGAGCGGAAGATCACCGCCCTGCGTACCCGCTGCCACGGGGATTATCACCTGGGCCAGGTGCTGTTTACCGGCAAAGACTTTGTCATCATCGACTTTGAAGGGGAGCCGGCCCGCTCTTTGGGCGAACGGCGTCTCAAGCGTTGCCCCTTACGGGATGTGGCGGGGATGCTGCGATCCTTCCACTATGCTGTCCACACAGCTTTGCGCCAGCAACTGGAGAGCGGCTTGGTCTGCGCCGACCACTGCCCCGACATGATGCGGTGGGCCCAGTTTTGGCACCGCTGGGTCTGCGCGGGCTTTTTGGCCGAATATCTGCAGGTGGCTTTCCAAGCGGCTTTTTTGCCCCGCAGCCTGCAAGAGATAGAGGTGTTGTTGGACGCCTATCTGCTGGAAAAAGCCATTTACGAGCTGGGCTATGAGTTGAACCACCGCCCCGAGTGGGTGGAGATTCCCCTGCGCGGGATCTTGCAACTGCTGGGCATTTCCACCAAGGTTTAGGGGATCCTGTCGGCAGGCCATTTGGGGTGAGCGACTGGGGGACAAACATGTGTGGACGGTTTAGCCTGGCAGTGGCCCCAGAAGTGCTGATGCAGCATTTCGGCTTGCCGGTGGCAGCAGAAGAAAGGGCAGTTGTCTCCCGGTACAACATCGCCCCTTCTCAGCCCGTGCTGGCGATGATTGAGCTGGGATCCCTTCAGCGCAAGGCAACCCATTTTCGCTGGGGCCTGATCCCCGCTTGGAGCCAAGCCGCCAAGGCCGGGTTGATCAATGCTCGTTCTGAAACGGTGGCCGAGAAGCCTTCTTTCCGCGAAGCTTTCCGCCGTCGTCGCTGCCTGATCCCGGCAGATGGCTTCTACGAGTGGGCCGACCAGGGTACAGGCAAGAAGGGCAGACAACCCTACTGGTTTCACCTGCTGGATCGACCGGTATTTGCCTTTGCCGGGATTTGGGAACGCTGGCGCAGCCCAGAGGGGGTGGAGGTGGAAACCTGTGCCATCCTCAACACCGCTGCCAACCGCCTGATGCGGCTTTTTCACGAGCGGATGCCCGTGATTTTGACGGAAAACGACTACGACCTTTGGCTGGATCCCCAGGTGCAGGATCCCAAGCTGCTGTTGCCCCTGCTTCGCCCCTACCCGGCAGAGGCCATGGTGGCTTATCCGGTCAGCACCCATGTGAACAATCCCCGCCACGAGGATCCCACTTGCCGCGCTCCCACAGGAGAGGCAGTGCGGGGGGCCGACTTCAGCGCGCTCGACGATAGCGCATCCCCGGCAGTTGTACCAGCCAGCCTTCCAATTCCATAAGCAGCAGGGTACTGGAAAGGGTGGCAATATCCATCTGGCTAGCCTGGGCCAAGGCATCGATGCTGAGGATGCCCTCCCCTAGCAGCTGCCAGAGCAGTTGCTGTTGGGGATCGCTGGGGCCAGTGGACGAGGGCTGCTTTAGCACAGGGGATCCCTGAACTAAGCCCAAGTCTTTCAACAGCTCCTCGATCCCCAGGATCATGCCCGCGCCACTGCGGATGAGGTGGAGACAGCCACGGGCCGCCGCCGTGTCGATATTCCCCGGCAACGCATAGACTTCCCGACCGTAGTGGTTGGCTAAGTGAGCAGTGATCAGCGCTCCAGAGGTCTCAGGAGCTTCCATCACCAGAGTGGCGCGGCAGAGGCCGGCAATGATGCGGTTGCGCTGGGGAAAATGCTCCTTGGCCGGTGGCGTGCCGGGGGGATATTCGCTGAGGATGGCCCCTTGGGCCAGGATGCGCCGGTAGAGAGCTTGATGGTGAGCTGGGTAAACTTTGTCCACCCCCGTTCCCACCACGGCCACCGTCTTGCCGCCGGCATCCAGACAGGCCTGGTGGGCAATGCCGTCGATCCCCGTTGCCAGCCCCGAGACCACCACACAGCCAGCTTCCGCCAGGGCAGCGCTGACTTTCTGGGTCCACTGTCGACCGTAGGCCGTAGGGGCGCGGGTGCCGACGATGGCAATAGCCGGCTGTTGCCAATTGGGACATTCTCCTAGGGCATAGAGAATGGGCGGGGGATCTGGCACCTCCCACAGCAGCGGCGGATAGTCCGGATCTGCAGGCGTGAGAAAGGGGATCCCCGCTTTGAGGGTTTCCTCCAGGATCTGCTCGGGATCAAGGCCAGGACGGGCAGAGACAATAGCCTGGGCCAGGGTGGGGCCGATCCCTTCCACCTGCTGCAGGGCCGGGGCATCCGCTTGCCAAGCCCGCTCCAGGGATCCAAAAAACTCCGCCAGCCGCTTGAGCCGGTGGGGGCCAATCCCTTTGATGCGGGCCCAAGCTAGCCAGTAGGGCCGCTCCCGTTCTTCATGGCCTGGCCCACGGGAAGGCTCCCTCTTGCCAACAGGATCTGAAGGGGAAAGGGGAAAAGACAATTTAGCTCTGCGCAGTAGTGGCTGTATCTTAAATGATTGGCAAAAGGAACGCTTGGCAAAAAAGCAGGAGATGGGTAGATGTCAGGGTTGGATCCCGCCGGTAACCTTCAAGGATCAAGGCAGCTGCGGTTTGGGCGGATGCGCCAAGCTTGGGTGTGGGGGGCCTATCCCCTGCTGTGGCTGTTGACCTGGGTGGGATCCCGCTCGGCCCAGCCCCAGTTTTTGGGGATCCCTGCTTGGTACTGGGGGGCAGGGCTGGCCGTGCTGCTGCTGGTGCCCTTGAATCTTTACATTGTGCGCGTTTGCTGGCCGAGAGGCGGAGATGAGTAACACGGTTTTGAGTCTGGGTGTGGTGGGGGCATACTTGCTGCTGCTGGCGGCCATTGGCTTCTGGAGCTATCGCCACAGCGGTCGGGATCCGGTTAGCTACTTTTTGGCGGGGCGGGGTCTGGGATCCCTGGCTCTAACTTTGACGACGCTGGCGACGCTGATCAGTGCCTTTACCTTCATTGGGGTGCCAGCGGATGCCTATACCCACGGCCTAGGGATCTTCCTGGGGGTGGGAGTGACCACCGCCTTCATTTCGGGGCTGTTTCTGTGGGTGGGCTACCGGGTATGGCTAGCAGCCCAACACTTTGGCTTCATCACCCCTTCCGAGTTTTTCGGCCACCGCTTCAACAGCCCTCTTTTGGCTCTACTCTACTGCCTTAGCGCCCTGACGTTTACCGCCCCCTACATCAGCATCCAGATCATTGGCGGAGCCCGCACCCTAGCGGCTGTCTTGGGGGAGGGGATCCCCTACTGGCCCTTGGCAGTGGTGGTGGCCTTGGTGATCCTGGGGTATGTGCTCTTTGGAGGATCCCAGGCGGTGGTCTGGACGGACATGGTGCAGGGGATCATCTTGATTCTGGGGATGGGGGTGGCCTTTGTTGCAGTGGCTTTCTCCCTAGGGAGAGAAGCGGGTAGCGAACTGGATCCCTGGCTGAGCTTGCCCGGCCCCCAAGGACGCTGGAGCTGGCAAGGGTTACTCGGCAATCAACTGCTGTTTTTCATGGCCACTCCCCTTTTCCCACAATTTTTCCAGCGCTTTTACATGGCCAGGAGTGCTCATCCCTTCAAGACCCTGATGGTAGTCTGGCCGCTGCTGATTCTGCTGGTCTTTTTCCCGGCAGCTCTTCTTGGGGTTTGGGGCCGCCTGGCTTTTCCCGGCCTGGAGAAAGCGGACCAGATCATGCCCCTGATGTTGCAAACTCTGCCCGGCGGTGTGGCAGCGGTGGTGATTACAGCAGCTCTGGCCGCCCTCATGTCCACGGCAGACTCACAGCTCCTTACGGCCAGCTCGTTGGTAACGCGGGATCTGGTAGTGACCCTCTTTAGACGCCAGCTTTCCCCCCACCAAGAAGAACAATTGGGACGCTGGGTGGTGCTGGGGATCGGTTTGGCCTCTTTTGCCATTGCCCTTAACCCGCCGGGGCTGATTGTGGAGATCGCCACCTGGAGCTTTCAGGGAAATGCCATGCTGTTCCCAATCCTGATAGCCGGTCTGTACTGGAAGCGGGCTACCCGCGCTGGGGCTGTAGCAGGAGCCTTGGTCTCCAGTGGCCTGACTTTAGGTTGGCTGTCGGGTCTGTTGCCGCGGGCTTGGACAGGGGGCTGGTTACCCGTAATCCCGGCAGTGGTGATCGGCAGTGGGGTGTTAATTGGCGTAAGCTTGCTTACCCAGCCGCCCAAGGAGCAGGTGACCGCCTACTACGAGGAAGGGCCTTGGGGAGAGTAGGTTATTCTTTATCGATCAGCTCAATCAACGCTTTTCCAGGTCTGCCGGTAGCCAGCCAGCTTGAGCCAGGCCGTTGAGAAATGCGAAAGTCCCTCCTAGAAAAAGCAAGCCCATCAGCCCGGCCAAGGGGTTGCCGCCGATCCCGGTCAGCCACTCGGGCGCCCTGCCGGTGTAGTCTATCCAGGCCAAGTTGTTGACCCAGGCCATGCCCCAGACCCAACCCGCGTGCAGCCCTAGGCTAAGGCCCAGCTTGTTTTGGTTCCAGACCCTCGCCTGCACCAGCAGCAGCCCCATCAGCCACAGTCCGGGAAATTGCGGCCAGGTGGCGAGAATCTCAGGCAAAGGCTTCAGGAAATGGGCCATAGCAAACAGGAAGCTGGATCCCCACACCGCAGTGCTGCAACCGTAGTCCAGCAGCATCTCCTGCAGCAGCCAGCCGCGAAAAAACAGCTCCTCCGCCAGCGCCACCCCCAAGCCCAAAAGCAACCCCAGCAACCCATAGACCAGCAGGGATCCCCCTCCTACCGCCCTCCAACTCAGCCAACCCAGGGATCCCTCCAGGCCCAAAAGCAAGAAAAGCCCCCCGACCCCGATCCCCAGGCCCCACAGGATCCCGCCTCGGCAAGGCCAACTGCCATCCAGTCCATAGGCGGCAAACCCGGATCCCCACACCCATAGCCAGGCTAGCAGCAGGGCATACAGGAGCAGCCACAGGTACTCCCGTCGTTCAGGAAGAAGCCAACTCCCCAGCCCGAGCAACGGCAGCCAGGCCAAGAGCGGGATCGCCAAGAAAAGCAGCAGACGCAGCAGAAATGGACAAGCCCTCAGCTTGGAGATCGGCAGGCCCATCCAACCCGCCCCGCCTAGCGTTCCGGCTCAATGGAACTGGTCAGGCCATGTTGCCGCAACTGTTCGCAGTAAAACTCCGCATGCTCCCGCGGCACCACGATCACCACAGCAACGCCGTTGTGGTGGGCTTCCAGCATGATCTCAGTGGCTTGCGGCGGCATCATCGCCGGGATCACCTTCACCAGCACCTGAACCACGTACTCCATGGTGTTGACATCGTCGTTGTGCAGCAACACCCGGTACATGGGCATGTGCTTCGGGGTTACAGAAGGCTTGACCAGAGTCTCCGTAGCCACGACGATCCCTCCTTCGGCAGGGTCAACAAGAAGTCTAAGGAACGCAAAACCGCAAAAATGGGGCAAAAGCAGGAAAAACTGTAATGAAATTTTAGCCTTCTCAGCAAGCTCTGTGAAAAGGCCGTGGGGAACCTGGGCGCAGGGGTCAGAGCCGTTAAACCAACCCTAACCCAGCCTTCACCTGCCCACAACCTCAGCTTGGGGGCAAAAGTGCTTGACTAAAAAGGCGATTGGCCTTTGTTGCGGATCCCTTTACATTTGCCTGCGTCCCTGAGGTGGGTCTCATGAGTTCCCTGCGTTCCCGTCGCTTTTTCCTGCAGTTGCTGATGTTTGGAGGTGGGGCAGCTGCCCTGGCTGCCTGTGGAGGCACCTCCAGTTCCTCCATTCCCCCCCTGGGAGAGCCTGGATTTCCCCAAGGGGTATTTGCCGGGGATCCCACCTCGGAAGGGGCGGTGCTTTCCACGCGGGTGATCCCGGCCAGCGCGACAGATACGGTTGCGGTGACGTTGCAGGTGGCTGAGAATTCCGAGTTCAACCCCATTTCGCAACAAGTTTCGCTTACTGCTCGCCGTGTGGCGGGCCGCAACTACCGCACTGAGCCAGGCGACTACATTGCTCGTGCCGTCGTCACCGGCTTGAGGCCAGCGCAGCGCTACTTCTACCGGTTTGTCAGCTAGAAATCGCAGGAGCCCCGCACTGTACCCGTAGGGTCAGTGTCGGGAGGAATGCGGAAGTTATGATAGAACCATGACCCAAGTCCTGAC
>NZ_JBSSCV010000031.1:0-32181 GCF_054060065.1 Thermostichus sp. MS-CIW-37
GATGAGCACCGCTGCTGTGGAGGGGCAACCTGACACGGTAAGTGCTGTCGCAGAACCAGGAACCAGAATCCCCTGCCTTTAGGCAGGGGAGTATGACAATTGTGAGATAATGGTAAAGCTGCGCTTTCTGTGCAGCCTCTGGTTCTAATCAGTTCTATCTGGCCAATTAGGGGATAGTATGCTGCACACACTATCTGGCCAATTAGGGGATAGGTCTCCAGCTCTGATCGGGATCCACTGTATCCTGGAGCTTTACGACTGCCCGGCCAAACTTTTGGATGATGCCTCCCTGGTGCAACAGGCTTTGCGGGAGGCAGCGAGACGCTCCAACTCCACCTTTTTGGGAGAGCTGTGCCATCCATTTGAGCCACAGGGGATTACAGCCCTCGCTCTTTTGGGGGAATCCCACATCTCCATTCACACCTGGCCCGAAGCGGGCTACGCGGCGGTGGATGTGTTCACCTGTGGTCGCCACACCCGACCGGAAGCGGCCTGTGAATATCTGATCGACGTGTTTCAAGCGCGACGATATTCCCTGCGCAAGGTGCCCCGCCGCACCGCGCAACCGACACTCCTGGAAGAGGCCCCAGACTCGGCTGAGGTGCTCACCTGTGAAGCGACCCGACGAAGGCGCTGAGATCTTCGCCAATCGCAGCTTTTTCCAAACTGTCATGGGGGCCATCTGTAGGCTGGGTGGGATCCGATTCACCCCAGAGGTCAGTCTATGTTGCTGGAAAAAGCTGTAGCGAGGTGCTTATGAGCAGCCCGAGAAGTTTCTTCTGGGTTCAGGAGTACTTTACCCCTTGGGACTACACCGCCCGTGCCGTCACGCGCATCTTGGCCTACCGAAAAACCCCTTTCCAGGAGATGCTGATCGCCGAGACGGGGACCTTCGGCAAGGGTCTGATGCTGGATGGGCATTGGCAATCCACTACCGTGGATGAGTTTCTGTACCACGAGGCTTTGGTTCATCCGGCTATGGTGCAGGTTGTCCAAGCGGGCGGGATCCCCCGGCGGGTACTGGTGTTGGGGGGGGCAGAAGGGGCAACGCTGCGGGAGGTGCTGCGTTGGCGCTCGGTGGAGCAGGTGGTGATGGTGGACATCGATGGGGAGGTGGTGGCCGCCTGCCGAGAGCACCTGCCGGAAATGCACCAGGGATCCTTTGAAGATCCGCGGGTGGAGGTGGTGATTGCCGATGCCTTGGATTTTCTCCAAGAAACAGGCCCCATTTGGGATGTGATCCTTTCCGATCTCTCCGATCCCATTGAGTCCGGCCCTGCCTACCGCCTCTTCACCCAGGAGTTTTTCCGCCAGATCCGCTCCAAGTTGCAGCCAGATGGGGCTTTCACCATCCAAGCCGGGCCGACGGGGCCGGTTGAGCTTCATCAACACACCCGCATTGTTCGCACCCTGAAAACGGTGTTTGCCGCCGTGCAGCCCTACGCCATCTATGCCCCCACCTACGGTGGCCCACTGGGTTTTGCCCTGGCAGCTCAGGATCCCATCCCCTCCAGGCCAGAACCGGAGCAGATCGACCAGATTCTGAGCCAACAGTTGGATCCCGAGCGAGGGACACTGCAATTCATCGATGGCATCACCCTTCTGGGCCTCTACCAAGTCCCAGCTCACCTGCGCCGTGCCATTGCCGCCGAGACCACGGTTTATACCCTGGACAACCCGCCTCGCATCGAATAAGGGGCTATCCAGCACCCCGAAGGGATCCCAGGAGAGTTTGTCTTTGGTGCCATAACTTGGTAGATTCGTGAGCAGCCGAATTTTGCTTCCCTGATGAAAGTCCTGGTTATTGGTGGTGACGGATACTGTGGCTGGGCGACAGCCCTGCACCTATCCAACAGGGGTTATGAGGTGGCCATTCTCGATTCCTACGTCCGCCGCCTCTGGGATCTGCAACTGGGGGTTTCTACCCTGACCCCCATTGCCCAGCTAGAGCAACGGGTGGATCGCTGGAAGGGGCTAACCGGCAAGGACATTCCCATCTTTGTCTGCGACGTTACCAACTACGAAGCCCTGATCTCCTGCATGCGCCGCTTCCCGCCGGAGGCCATTGTTCACTTTGGCGAGCAGCGCTCTGCCCCTTACTCGATGATCAGCCGCGAGCATGCGGTGATGACCCAGGTGAACAACGTGGTGGGCACCTTGAACATCCTCTACGCCATCAAGGAGGAATTTCCCGATTGCCACCTGGTGAAGCTGGGCACCATGGGCGAGTACGGCACCCCCAACATCGACATCGAGGAGGGGTACATCACCATCGAGCACAATGGCCGCAAGGATACCCTGCCCTACCCCAAGCAGCCGGGATCCATGTATCACCTCTCCAAAGTACACGACAGCCACAACATCCACTTCGCCTGCCGCGTCTGGGGCCTGCGGGCCACCGACCTCAACCAAGGGGTGGTATACGGCGTGCTCACAGAAGAAACCGGCATGGACGAGGTGCTGATCAACCGCCTTGACTACGATGGTGTATTCGGCACGGCTCTAAACCGCTTCTGCATTCAGGCTGCCGTGGGCCATCCGCTGACGGTGTATGGCAAGGGCGGCCAGACCCGCGGTTTCCTGGATATCCGCGACACGGTGCGCTGCGTGGAGCTGGCCATTGCTCACCCTGCCGAGCCGGGCCAATTCCGGGTGATGAACCAGTTCACCGAGCAATTTAGTGTTGAGCAACTGGCGTTGCTGGTGCAAAAGGCGGGAGCCACCATGGGCCTGAAGGTGGAAATCAACCACCTGGAGAACCCCCGCGTCGAGCTGGAAGAGCACTACTACAACGCCAAAAACACTAAGCTCCTAGACCTGGGCCTCCAGCCCCACTATCTGTCCGATTCCCTCTTGGATTCGCTGCTCAACTTTGCTCTCAAGTACAAGGATCGGGTGGATGTGCGGCAGATTTTACCCAAGGTGAAGTGGAAAGGTTAACTCTCCAGGCAAGCTTGGGCCAGGCTCAGCCAGCCGCGCGCCAGGTTGTCCAGGTTATAGCCGCCTTCCAAGCCGAAGAGGGTTTTGCGGGTCACCTGCTCCAGGCAAAGGCGGGCCATGCGGCCAAAGGCTTCCGGCTCTAGCTGCATACCGGCCAAGGGATCCCCTTTGGCACAGTCGAAGCCGGCGCTCACCAGCAGCAAATCGGGCTGGAACGCTTGCAAGAACGGCAAGATCTTCTCGTCGAGGGCCTTTTTGTAGGCCAACCAATCCGAGCCGGCAGGCAAAGGCACGTTGCAGAGGTTGCCGTGGATCCCGGTTTCCTGGGCCAATCCCGTGCCGGGATAGAGGGGAAACTGGTGGATAGAGGCATAAGCCAGTTGGGGATAGCGCTCCACCACCGCCTGCGTGCCGTTGCCGTGGTGAACATCCCAATCGAAAATCGCCACCCGCTTCACCCCCGGCTGATCCAGCGCCCACAGCGCCGCAATGGCTGCGTTGCTGAATAAACAAAACCCCATTGCCCGTTCTGGCTCTGCGTGATGCCCAGGCGGACGACACAGCACCAAAGCCGGCTGAGCGGTGGCCAAAACCGAGGCAGAGCCGGCAATCCAAGCTCCCACAGCCAGGCGCGCTGCCTCAAAACTTCTCCCCGAGAGAGCAGTGTCGGCATCGATGCGTCCCCCACCTGCTGCTGCCAACTCAGCCACCTGTTGAATGTGCTGACGCGAGTGTACTCGCTCCAGCTCTGCCAGCTCCGCCAAGGGGGGATCCCGCCATTCCAACTGGTTGGCAAAAGGGGCACCACGCAGCGCCTTAACAATGGACTGCAAGCGAGCCGGACGCTCGGGGTGAAATGGCCCAGTATCGTGGCTGAGGAAAATATCGGAATAGTAAACAGGCAACATGGGCAGAGGCAACAAGCTAAGGCAACGCCTTTGCAGTGTAGCTTAAGCCCGCCCCCTCTATCCGTAGAAGACCTCTGACATGGATCCCGCATAGGGGTCAAGGCCAAAAGAGGCTTGTTGGAGTTTTTGATTGACCACATCCCGCACTACCGACCGCAGCAATTCCAGCTCAGAGGAATTGAGTTGATCGCGGCTGGGACACTCATCGGCAGCCAGCCACATGTAGATGGCGGGGACCCGGTTTAGGATCTGCTGCATCATCGCTTCCCGCTCCCTAGCGTCATGAAACACCTGTTGATGGGGGTGCTCAGTGGAGAGGATAGTTTCCAGTTCTCCCAATGCCAGGTACTCGACGATATTAACCAACATCTTTTCCATGATGAATGTCCCTCCTAAAAATCCCTGTCGCTCTTAAAAACAGACATTAAACAAAAAACGCTGCTTCCCCATCTTCCTCCGCTGCTTTTGGCACCGGATTTTGCCTACAGGCCGACCATTTAAGCCGGTTGCAGTTAAGTCTGCCGTCGGGAAGAAGTTGCGGTTTCGTTCGTAAGATCCTCTTGTGCAGCCAATCCTTGCCTCCTCTATTCGCCTCGTTTGCCTTTCCACTTGCCGCTGAAAGCAGCCAATAGGAGCCATCAGCAGCTGGAAAATCTTTTTGCTGGTATTCAGTACCAACGAAGAATTATCAGCGTTCAAGAGAAACAAGGTAGAGCGTTTAACAAAGACTATAGAAACTCGACTGCAAAAGGCAGGAAGATCTTACTCAGCTATTTGTCATTCACTACCCTAACACGTGACTGTGTAAGAAATTGCGGGAATATTAAGAAACTTACATATTTCTTGACAATTGACTAAAACTTCTGTCTGTCAAGGAGGCCCTGGAAGGCAGTTAAAGAGTTGTAAAGAGCAACTCTTCCCTTGGCTCCAAGCTCTGAAGAACTGCCAAATCCAGGGATCCAAAACAAATAGATTTAGCCTGCTATGGGCAGATCGACTCGCTGAGCCTGGATCCAGAAAGACTCTAGGTCATAGTAGTCCCTTTCCTGTTGCATAATCACATGGACAATGAGATCGGCATAGTCGATCAGTATCCAAGAGGCCGATTCCTGCCCTTCGATGCGGCGCGGAGTTTGTTTCCACTCGTCCCAAACCTTTTCCTCAATTGCTCGGGCAATGGCGCGGACTTGCGTAAGCGAGTAGCCGCTGACCAGAAGAAAGTAATCTGCCAAAGTGGAGACTTGGGATACATCCAGCAGAACGATATCGCCACCTTTTTTCTCTTCTGCCGCGCGAGCTGCACTCAGCGCCATGCAATAGATGGGATCCCCGGTGGGGGCAGGCATGAGATGTAGCAACTAAAACCCTCCTGAAACGACTGAGCTAACTTGAGACACAGCTTTTTCTAAAGGATGTAACAAAAAATGATTCCGAGTCATGAGTGTGCGCGGATGAACCACCTGATTCCGGTCTAGCAAAAATTTTAGGCTCAAGTCACATACTCCCACTACGGTTTTAGACAAATCTACAAAAGCCATCTGCCGCAACCGCTCCAATTCTGGGTTGCTGCCCCGATTCGGCTCCAGGGCATCGGCCACGAAAACCACACAACTGAGGGGATCCATGCCGGGCCGACCCAACGTGTGGTTGGCAATGGCCGCCAAGATCTCCGGATCCTGTACCTGAAACTGCTCCCGCGCCACCAGGGATCCCACCTCAGCATGCAGGATGTGAGGTTCGGCCCGCTCAATTTCATCCAGCTCCCGTTCCTGAGCCACCCTTTGCAACAGTTGCTCCGGCGGGAAAGCCTTGGCCAAGTCGTGCATCAGCCCTGCCCAAGCAGCTTTCTGCTCATCCAGCCCGTAGTGGGCCGCCAGCTGTCGGGCCATCCCCTCTACCCCCAAGATATGGCGGAGGCGAGGAGGAGACACCCGCTCCTGTAGCCAGGCCAACACCTCTTCCCGCCCCAGTTGAGTGCCCATCGCCCTAGTCATTCTGCAGCTTCAGCACGGCCATAAACGCTTCTTGGGGCACATCCACCGTTCCCACCGCCTTCATGCGTTTTTTCCCCTCTTTTTGTTTTTCCAAAAGCTTGCGTTTGCGGGTCACATCTCCTCCGTAGCATTTGGCCAAGACGTTTTTGCGCAGGGCCGGTATGGTTTCACGAGCAATCACCTTAGAGCCAATTGCCGCCTGAATGGGCACTTCAAATTGATGGCGCGGGATCAGCTCTCGTAACTTGGCAACTAGGGAACGGCCTACATAAAAAGCTTTGTCCCGATGCACAATTGTGGATAGAGAATCCACCACATCGCCGTTGATCAAAATGTCCAAACGCACCAAATCATCGGCGCGATAGCCAATCATTTGGTAGTCCATGCTGGCATAGCCACGGGTGCGTGATTTCAATTGGTCGAAAAAGTCGGTGACCACTTCCGCCAGAGGCAGCTCATACACCAGCGTAGTCCGACCCTGCGCCAAATATTTCATATCTTTAAAGGTGCCGCGTTTGGTCTCACACAGCTCCATCACGGTACCGACAAATTCCTCAGGAAGAATCACCTCTACCCTGACAATCGGCTCCTCAATGCTGGTGCGCTCGTTGGGGGGAGGCAGCTTGCTGGGATTGTCCACCCGAATCACAGAGCCGTTGTTGAGGGTAACTTGGTACACCACCGTCGGAGCTGTGATCACCAGATCGAGATTGTACTCCCGCTCTAGGCGTTCCTGCACCACCTCCATGTGCAGCAGGCCCAGAAAACCACAGCGGAAGCCGAAGCCCATGGCGCTGGAAATTTCCGGCTCAAAGTACAGGGCAGCATCGTTGAGCTTGAGCTTTTCCAGAGCCTCTTTGAGTTCGGCGTACTGATCGGAGCTGCTGGGGAACAGGCCACAAAACACCATCGGCTTGGCTTCTTTGTAGCCGGGCAGGGGCTCAGGAGCTTTGCGATTCACCAGTGTGATGGTATCCCCAACACGGGCGTGTTCCACGCTCTTGATGGCGGCGGCCATGTAGCCCACCTCGCCCGCATGTAGGGCATCCACCGGCTCTTGGTTGGGACGCATCACCCCCAGCTCGGTAATCTCGTATTCTCGGCCAGAGGCCATAAAGCAAATCTTGTCCCCCGTTTTCACCTCCCCGTCCATGATGCGCACATAGACGATCACGCCGCGATAGGCGTCGTAATAGCTATCGAAAATCAAGGCCCGCAAGGGATCCGCCACCGTATCCCGTGGGGGGGGCACCCGCTGCACAATGGCCTCCAGAATCTCTTGAATGCCAATACCCACCTTGGCAGAGGCGAGGATTGCCCCGCTGCAGTCGAGGCCGATTACCTGCTCAATCTCCGCAATCACCCGCTCCGGCTCGGCGCCCGGCAGGTCGATTTTGTTGATCACCGGAATAATTTCCAGGTTGTTCTCCAGGGCCAGGTAGACGTTGGCCAGGGTTTGGGCCTCCACCCCTTGAGAGGCATCCACCACCAGCAGCGCCCCTTCACAGGCGGCCAGGGAGCGGGAGACTTCGTAGGTGAAGTCTACATGCCCCGGCGTGTCGATCAGGTTCAAAACATAATCTTGGCCGTCTTGGGCACGGTAGTTCATGCGGGCCGCTTGCAGCTTGATGGTAATGCCCCGTTCCCGCTCCAGTTCCATGCTGTCCAGCAGTTGTGGCTTCATCTCGCGGGCTGAAACGGTGCCCGTTTCCTGCAGGAGGCGATCGGCGAGGGTGGATTTGCCGTGGTCGATGTGGGCGATGATGGAAAAGTTGCGAATACGGGAGACAGGAACGCCGGTCATAAAAACCTGATCAGGGCAAAGATTTTTTACAATGCTAGCCTGTCTGGCCCTCTGCCTAAGCCAAGGTTGCCCAGAAGTTAGCTGCTGAGGGGAGAAGATACAGCTCTTCTGTCGGGCACCGGAGCGTCCTCCGCATTGGCCGGGACTGCTTTTTTCCGGCAACGCCGACGATGCCCGGTACAACGGACGTGCCGCTTGTGTGGCAGGGATGGGATCCGTGAAGATGGAAAAAGCCAGAACGAACTTAGGCGGTGTTGTCGCCAGCTCGCCAGGAGGCTATGGGTCTGACCCGACGGCAGAGGAAGCAGTCCAGAACCCTGCCCAAAGCACTACTTGTCTAACTTCTCAATGTAGGGGCGAATGTCATTGAGGTCGATGTAGCGGTCGGTGGCGTTGCGCAGCTCGCGGGCGATCATCCCTTCGGTGGAAACAACTGTAATCAGCGTGTTTTTGGAACGCAACAGCTCGACGGCCCGCTCAAAATCTCCATCGCCGCTAAATAGAATGATCCTATCGTACTGGCCAACGGTGTTGAACATATCGATTACTATTTCGATATCCAGATTTGCTTTTTGGGAGTACCGACCGGAGTCTTCATCTCGATATTCTTTGAGGATCTTGGTGCGCACAGTGAAGCCCATGCTGATCAGAGCGTCTCGAAAGGCCCTCTGATCATGGGGATCCTTGATGCCGGTGTACCAAAAGGCGTTGACCAATTCAACATTCGGCTGTGATCTAACAAAATAATCCAGCACCCGGCGTGGGTCAAAAAACCAGCCATTTTTCTGTTGAGCATAAAACATATTATTGCCATCAATAAAGATGGAAACCCGAGTGACGGGATGATGGTAAAACATAAAGCTTTTCCGAAAAAAGTAAGGTGAACTGGTCAGAAAAAGAGGATGAAAACGAGGTCACTGACTTTCCACAAGAGCCATTTGGGCAGCCAGCACCTTGCTGACACCAATCTCTCATCATAGCCAAAGGTGGGATCCCTTTCTCAAGAATTAACTCTGGGGAGAGGCACCCCTGTAAACCAAAGCGGGTTCCGGTTGCCGCAGGGCATAGCTGGATCCCGGTCGATCGGCTTGGCTAACGTACAGCTCCGCCAATTGTCGAGCCAGGTTACGGATGCGCCCAATGTAGAGGGTGCGCTCGGCTACAGCAATGACACCACGAGCGTCGAGCAGGTTAAAGGTGTGGGAGCACTTGAGCACATAGTCGTAGGCGGGCAGGAGCAGAGACACGGCCAACCGATCCGGCAACACCTGTTTCTGCAGTTTCTGTTGGGTGGTTTCGATCAAACGCTTGGCCTCGGCTTCGTAGAGCCGGAACAATTCCAGTAGCATCTCCGGATCGGAATACTCGAAGTTGTAATAAGATTGCTCGACCTCATTTTGGAAATAGATTTGTCCATAGGTAATCCGTCCCAGAGAAGGATGCTCATTCCAGCAGAGATCGAAAACCGAATCCACCCCCTGCAGATACATGGCCAGGCGCTCTAGCCCATAGGTAATTTCTACAGAAACCGGGCGACAATCTTGTCCGCCCACCTGCTGAAAGTAGGTGAACTGGGTTACTTCCATGCCGTCCAGCCACACTTCCCAGCCCACGCCCCAAGCTCCCAAGGTGGGAGATTCCCAATCATCTTCCACAAAGCGAATATCGTGCTCTGCCGGATTCACGCCCAGAGCTTGCAGGCTATCCAGGTACACATCTTGAATGTCATCGGGGGAGGGCTTGATCAACACTTGGTATTGAAAATAGTGCTGCAGGCGATTGGGGTTTTGACCGTAGCGTCCATCGGTGGGGCGGCGACAGGGTTCGACATAGGCCACTCGCCAGGGATCCGGCCCCAAGGCGCGCAAAAACGTGTGGGGGCTCATGGTGCCGGCGCCTTTTTCCAGGTCGTAGGGTTGCAGGATCAAGCAGCCCTGCTCCCCCCAAAACTGTTGCAGGCGAAAGATCAAGTCTTGAAAGGTGTGGGCTGACATGGCAAGGGTTGGGCAGAGATAGAGCAACCCCTATCCTACCAATCTGCTCTCCTCAGTCGAGCGGCTCTTCTTGATCGACTGGATCCGAGTAGTCCCACTCGATGGGGGGCATTTGGTCGAAGGCTTGTTTGAGGGCGCTTTCCCACAGTTTGCGCATCTTGGCCAGGTAGGGGTCCCCGGTGCGCAGGCGCAGACGGTGGGTGACCTTGAACTGATCCGCTTGCACCATCACCAAATCGATGGGGGGGCCGACGGAGATGTTGGATTTCATGGTGGAGTCGATGGAGAGGAGAGCGCATTTGGCCGCATCTGCTAGCGAGGTTTCGTAGGAGAGGGTGCGATCCAGGATGGGTTTGCCGTATTTGGTTTCCCCCACCTGCAAAAAAGGGGTTTCCGGGGTGGCCTGGATGCAGTTGCCCTGGCTGTAGATCAAAAAAAGGGCTGGCTCTTCGCCTCGGATCTGTCCCCCCAGCAACAGGCTGCACTGGGCGTCGATGCCGTCTTTTTCCAGCCAGGGCCGGTCTTGCTCCTGGATGTAACGAATTTTGGATCCCAGGTAGCGGGCCACGTCGTAGAGGTGGGGAAAGGTGTGGAGATTGGTACTTTCCGGTTGGCGCAGATCCCGCTGCACTTCGGTCAAAACGCCCTGGGTGATGGACAGGTTGCCGGACGTGCAGATCAAGATCACCCGTTCTTCGGGCACGGAAAAATCGAACAGCTTTTGATAGGTGGAGACGTAGTCCACCCCGGCGTTGGTGCGGGAATCTGCCGCCATCACCAAGCCAAAGCGGGTGATGATGCCAAGGCAGTAGGTCATGAGGACGACGCGGCTCGGCTTTTTGATTGTAGAGGGTCAGGGGAAAGCAAATCCGATTTTGTGGCGGATTTCCTCTCGCAGGCGGGCGGTAATCGAGGCTTCGTCCAAATCGGCCAAAATCTGGGCTATGGCGGCTTTGGGGCCCTCTGGCCCCCAACTGGCCCCTTGGGCGAGGTAGCGGCGGGCGGACTCGCCGATGGCATAGCAGGAAAACCCGGCCAACACCGCCTGCGTCAGGGCCACGGAGCCGTAGGCCCCCAGAGAGAATCCTCCCAGCAAGGTTTTTAAGGATCCCAGACCCAACAGCGCCACCCACTCGCCGGCGCCGAGGCTGAGCATGCTGAGGACGATCTTCTGCAGCAGTTGTGTGGCTCCCGCAGTGCTCATGGGCCAGCCGTACAGGCGGGACAGGCGCAGGATCAGGGTGACATCGATGGCCAGCCCTCCCAAGGTATCGAGCAGAGTGATGGGGTTGAGGGCAACCGCCAGCGCTTTGGTGCGGGCGGCTGAGGCGATCAGATCTTGGGCTTGCTGGGCGCGGGTTTGCAGCTTGCGCTCGATCACCTGCTGGTTAACGCGATCGGCAAACAAGAGGGCATTTAACGCCAGCAGCGAGCGCCCCTCCCGATGCAGCACTTCCAGGATTTTCAGGCGCAGCTCATCCACCTGCGGGGATCCCACTTCCATCTGGGCAGCAAAGCTCCCATCCGGCCTTTGCACCAGGCGGGGTACGCGAGGGGAGGCCGCCACCATGACGATCTCGTCGGGGGAAAGGAGCTGCCGCACCCGTTCGTTGCGGATCTTGTCGTAAATGGCCTGGCGATCCGCCTCTGGGTACTGGTCGATCTTGTTGAACACCAGCAGCATGGGCTTGCCCGCCTCCCGCAGGGTGGCCAGAGCCTCAAACTCCACCCGCGTCAGATCCCCGCAGACGACAAACAGGATCAGATCCGCTCGCTGCGCCACTTCTTGGGCCAGCCGCGCCCGCTCTTCGCCATCCACTTCATCGAGGCCGGGGGTGTCGATCAGCTCCAGACGGGATCCCTGCCAATGGGCGACCTGTACCGACTGCACCGAGGAAGGGGGGAGGCGGGATCCCTGCAGGGATGTGCCAGAGAAGGAGGACTGGGGGCGGGTTTCCCAGCTGATGTTCCAAGTTGCCGCTTGCTGGGTACGGGTGATGCCATGGGTGGGCCCCGTCTCAAAGACTGGCTCGCCCAGCAGGGCATTGAGCAGGGAAGACTTGCCTCGCCCCACCAGACCAAAGGCGGCGATGTGGATGACCTCGGTTTCCAGCTTGTCCAAGAGCGCTTGCAAGCTCTCCAACTCCCCTTCTAAGCCCGCGACCTCTTGGGGGCGCAGATCCAGTTGGGCTACCCACTGGCGCAGGCTGCGCTTGGCTTGTTGGTAGTTGAGGTCATCTTGCAAGGTGTTGCGGCGAGCCATAGCCGTAGCGCTCAATAGCGGTAGGAAGCAGCCCTTAAAAGACTCCACTTTGCTCTCGGGATCGGCAGGCTTCCCCACCGGACAGAGAGCTTCTCATCGGACAATACAAGGGACAATACAAGACGATCATAAGAGGAAGGGAAGAGTTAAGCTCAAAGCAAGGCGGCCTCAGCCGCCGGGATCCGCAACTCAAAAATCCGATATCCAAAACTTGGCAAGAGGAGGTTTTCCATGCCCAGGGCCATCTGGAATGGGGTGGTGGTGGCCGAGACAGACCGCTACGAAACCGTGGAAGGCAACATCTATTTTCCGCCGGAATCTCTGCGCCGGGAATACTTCCAGCCCAGCTCTACCCACACCACCTGCCCCTGGAAGGGGGAGGCCAGCTACTACACCCTCGTGGTCAACGGCCAGGAGAACAAAGATGCCGCCTGGTACTACCCGGATCCCAAACCCGCTGCGGCCAACATCCGGGGCTATGTGGCCTTCTGGAAGGGTGTCAAGGTGGAGCCCTAGCCGGAGCCGAGTTTGTCAACCGGGTATGATGGGAAGAGTGGGTTGCAGAGGCGATGCCATGCTGACCAATGGCCGGATCCTGTTTGGCGCGGCCCGGTGGGCGAGAAAGCTGGGCCTGGCCGGATTGAGCTTGGTGCTGTTGGGCTGCAGCCCCGCAGGTTTTCGCACCCCGCGTCCCAGCCTGACCAACAGTGGCCTCAACAGCATCTTCCCCGATGGGGAGCCTGCTTTCAACGGAGATGGCCGCTACCTGGTGTTTTCCTCGGCCCGCAGCGGCAGCCAGGATATTTTTCTCTACGACACGGTGGAACGTCGCTTGGTGGATCTGCCCGGCCTCAACTCCAGCGACGTGGCGGCTACCTCGCCCGACATCAGCGCTGATGGCCGCTACATCGTCTACGTGTCCAATGCTCTGGGCAAGTCTGAGATCTTCCTCTACGACCGGGAAACTCGCAGGATAGAAAACATCAGCAGCCGGGTGCCAGGAGATGTGCGCAACCCCACCATCAGCGGCGATGGCCGGTTTATCGCTTTTGAGAGCAACGGCCAAGGACAGTGGCACATCGAGATTTTCGACCGGGGGCCGGCGGCCAGCACGCGTCCAACCTCACCTTCTTCCCCCAATGCTGACGACAATCCCTGAGGGGATCCTCAAGCTAGGATAGACCCCCCTGCTTTGCAAGAGTTGTTGCATGTCGATTCCCCTCGCCCAGCGACTTCAGCCCCTCGGCGGCAATGTGTTTGACCAAATGGATCGAGCCAAGCGAGAGGCTCGTCGCGCTGGCCTGGATGTGATCGATCTGTCTCTGGGATCCTCCGATCTGCCCCCACCTTCAGACTCCTTGGCGGCCATCCAATCGGCTCTGTCGGATCCCTCTACCTATGGCTACACGCTGTTTCACGACACGGCGGACTTTCGGTCTGCCTGCGCCAAGTGGTACAGGGGCAAGTTCGGCCTGGAGATCGATCCGGAAACAGAGGTGCTGCCGTTGATCGGATCCCAGCAGGGGACGGCCCTCTTGCCCCTGGCTTTGCTCAATCCTGGCGATGTTGCCTTGGTCGCCGATCCGGCCTATCCCTCTCACGTGGGCGGGATCCATCTGGCGGGCGGGATCCCCTACTACCTGCCCCTGCGGGCGGAAAACCGCTTCTTGCCCCAGTGGGATCGGATCCCGGAGGCAATCTGCCGGCAGGCACGGTTGCTGGTGCTGAACTACCCCCACAACCCCACCACTGCCACCGTCACCCCGGAGTTTTGGCAGGAAACCCTACAATTCTGTCAACAGCACGACATCGTTCTGGCCCACGATTTTCCCTATGTGGACTGGCGTTTCGACGGCCAGGTAGCCCCTTCCGCGCTGCAGGCGGATCCCGATAAAACCCGCACCATCGAGTTTTTTTCTCTTTCCAAGTCCTATCACATGGGAGGGTTCCGGGTGGCCTACGCCATTGGCAGCCGAGAGCTGATCCGAGCCCTGCGATGGGTGAAATCCACCATCGACTTCCATCAGTACCAGGGCATTCTGCGGGGGGCAGCAGCGGCTTTGGCAGTTCCCGATAGTTTTTTGGAGCGCTGGCGGCAGGTGTACCGAGAGCGACGGGATATAGCTGTGGCGGCTCTACACCGCATCGGTTGGCCTGTGCCTTTGCCGGAGGCCACCATGTATCTGTGGGCGCCTTTGCCGGAGTTTTATCGCGGCTCTTCTGCCCAGTTTTGTTTGGACTTGGTGAGAGCCACAGGGGTTGCCCTGTCTCCGGGTTCTGGCTTTGGCCCCAGTGGGGAAGGCTATGTCCGCTTTGCTTTGGTGGTCGAGGGATCCCGTCTGGAGGAGGCGGTGGGACGGATCGAGGCGTTTTTGTCCCGGTGCATTTCCTAAATCCCAAACATCAATCCCAAACATCGAGCATCCAGCTCTCGGTTGGTTGTGCTCGCCCACCCTCGGGCAATCTAAGTCAGGATAAGAGTGTTACCCAAGTTGAGTGGGCATGGAGAAGGAAACGCTCGACAGTTTTTTGTCCATCCGCGGGGTGATGGGGGTGGCGCTCTTGAGTCGGACAGGTCGCCCTTTTTTCTACCGCTCTTTTCAGGATTTGGATAGCCGACAGCAGCAAGCCCTTACCGAAGGGCTGTTTCAAGTTTTGCAGACCATGCCCCCAGGACTTGACTATTTTGACTTTCAGTTTGCCGAGCAGCGGGTTTTCGTTTACCCCCTTGGGCCGGAATGGGCGCTGCTGGTAGCGGTGAATGACGAGCTGGTGATGCCTGTTTACACCTTGGCCGTGAACCGCCTGCGAGCCGAGCTGCAGCAGGATACGCCAAAGGGCTTGGCCACCTTTCGCCTATTGACCAGCCAGGCGGAGGCAGGCCGGAACGCTACCCAGCCCAGTTCCGCTCCTGCGGCGGGCCCGCGCATGGAGATGGATGTCTTCGTGCAATCTCTGAACCGTCTCTGCCAGATTACAACTGGCTATTTGGGCAAGGCGGTGATCGTCAACTATTGGAAGGCAGCACGGCAGGAAGTGGTGGAACGCCAGGGATCCCAAGCAGAATGGCTGAACCAGTTCGAGATCGAGCGCAGCGGCCAGATCCACTACCGGGGATCCCTCAAGGAACTGGACGAATCTCAGCAGAAGGTGCTGCGGGATTGGGTGCTGGCTTTTTTCCGTCGCTGTGAGGAGGTGATCCACGATTTTCGCAACTTGATCAAATCGTCAGAACTGCGCCTATGAAAAGGGGCCAGTCTTTTTCCTGAGTAGGGCTATCGGCGCTTGGCCGAGGACAATCCAGGCTAAGCTATGACCATGCTCAACCCGGATCACGCCAGGTGCAGACGGGATCCCTGCTTGGAGATGTTTCCTCTTGTCGCCGAAACCGGTGCAGCCGAAGATCTGCATTTGCTACCGCGATGCCGCCGGATCCCTCGTTAGTATGGGGTTACGGCGCGCTATGCGAAGGAGTTGCCATGCTGAGAATCGTCACCCAGCTAGCCGAGGCTGAAGCCGAGCTTAGACGGATCTCGGAGCGCACTCAGGCTGACCAGAACCTGCACCGTGAAGCAACCGTGCGGGAGATCCTGCAAGCGGTACGCCGTCAGGGGGATCGTGCCCTGCTGGCCTATACGGCTGAGTTTGACCAGGTGGAGCTGAGCGTTGCCGAACTGAAGGTGTCTGGGGCCGAGCTGGAGGCGGCTTACCAGGCGGTGTCTCCGCAATTGCTTTCAGCCTTACGGCTGGCCAAGCAGCGCATTGAGGCTTTTCACCGGCAGCGGGTGCCCAGCAGTTGGGTGAGCTTTCCCGGCCCTGAGATCGTTTTGGGCAAGCAATACCGCCCTGTGGATCGCGCCGGCCTCTACATTCCGGGGGGGCGGGCCGCCTACCCCAGCACGGTGTTGATGAACGCCATCCCGGCCCAGGTGGCGGGGGTGCCCGAGATTGTGATGGTGACGCCACCGGGATCCGACGGCTCGGGGGGTAAGGGCATTAGCCCGGCCATTTTGGTGGCTGCCCAAGAAGCCGGGATCCAGACCATCTATCGCGTTGGGGGGGCTCAGGCAATAGGAGCTTTGGCCTACGGCACCGAGACCATCCCCAAGGTGGACGTGATCACCGGCCCCGGCAACATCTACGTAACGTTGGCCAAAAAGCTGGTGTACGGCACGGTGGGGATCGACTCGCTGGCCGGGCCATCGGAGGTGTTGATCATCGCCGATGAGAGCGCCAACCCTCTTTATGTGGCTGCCGATTTGCTGGCCCAAGCCGAGCATGATCCCCTGGCGGCGGCCATCCTTCTGACCACCGATCTCAAGCTGGCCCAGCAGGTGCAGCAGGCGGTGGCCACCCAGATGGAGGCCCATCCCAACCGTCTGATGGTGGAAAAGTCGGTGGTGAACTACGGTCTGATTGCGGTGGTGCCGGATCTGTCAACGGCGGTGGCCTTGTCCAACCTGTTTGCGCCAGAACATTTGGAATTGCAGGTGGCCGATCCCTGGGCTTTGTTGGATCCCATTCGCCATGCGGGGGCCATTTTCTTGGGCCACCATACCCCAGAGGCGGTGGGAGATTACCTGGCCGGCCCCAACCATACCCTGCCTACGGCAGGCGCAGCCCGCTATGCCTCGGCTTTGGGGGTGGAAACTTTCCTAAAGCATTCCAGTCTGATTCAATACGGCTCAGCGGCTTTGCGGGAGGTGGCCAGCGCCATTCAGGCTCTCACACAAGCGGAAGGGTTGACCGCCCACGGCCAGTCGGTACAGGTGCGGTTGGCAGAAGGAGGCTAGAGGGTTTGCAAAAGCCTTGTCTCAAGCCTTACAGCCGTGGTCGCGTACCGGAGGGCAGGATGACGGGTTGGGTCAGGCGAAAGGGGCAGTGGGGGCTTGCGGCAGTTGGGATGAGCTGGGCTCTGTTGCTGGCGAATCCGGCAGTGTCTTCCTCCGGCAGGATCCCTTCTCCCCACTGCTGTCGCGAACAGGATGCCGCTCTGTCGGTGCAACGGAGTTCTTCTTCTGCTGTTTCTATCCCTTGGGATTGGGTGTATGGGTTGCAGGAGCAAGCCCGGCAACGGCAATGCACGGTGGTTGGCCTGTTGCGCAGCGATCCCCTGCCGGCGCCAGATCCCCAGTGGCAGGTGTACACACGGCTGGATTTGGTGGCTACACCCGAGGCTGGTCGGTTGACCAGTGTGTTGTTTGCCGAGAACACCCGTACTCAAGCCCTGCAAGTCGTTTATCAAGCCTCGGCGTCTGTGTACGACCCTGCCGAGCCATTGGATTTTGCCATGATCCTGCCTTTGGCCTGGCAGGGGAACACTTTGCTGGCGCGGGAGTACGAAGGCTGGTTCCAAACCGATTTGAGCTGGGATCGGGCGGTGGTCTGGCCCTTGCCCACCGGCTCGACAGGGATCCCACCGGTGCAAATCTGGGATCCGCCGCCGGCGCTGGGGTATGCTGAGCTGCTGGGCTGGGATCCCCAGGCCCGAGAGCGGGTGCTGTTTGCGGTGGCCGATAGTCTTGGAGAGATGCCCCGCTTGGTGAGCGTGGGCCCAGACCACCAGGTGTTGCTGCGAGCGCCTGCCGTTGCCCTTTCCCCAACTCCCTCTTCTGTGGAGGGGTGGCAAGAGATCCTGCCCAAGGGGGGAGAGCCCCTCTGCCACCAGGGCCGTTTTGGGCTGGGGCAAGGAGGGGAAAATTAAACAGAATGCAGAAGCCTGTGGGAGCGACAACCATGTCCAAACCGATAGTGCGGCGGGGCTGGCCTCTGGAGGCCTTTGTCGGGGATGTGATCGTCTGTACCCTAGAGGGATCCCATCTGGATCAGGTGACGGAGATCCGGGTCAGCCCGGCGGGCAAAGGGATCCGGGTCAGCTTTGGGGATCCCTTGGGGCGATCCCGAGAGCCGGTGCAGGCCAGTGCCGAGCACCTGACGGTTACCTTCGAGATCGATCCCAGCACCTACCCCGGTGAGAAGCGCATTGAGCTGATCTCGCCGGCAGGGCCGAGCGATCCCTTGCCCTTTTTGGTGATGATGTAAAGGCGCGAAGAGAGGCAGTGGATCATGCCGTTTGCGATTGCCCCGACCGACTTGGGCGTGCTGGTGCTGGGGGTGGGCCTGTTGCTTTTGGCCGGGGGTTGGGCCTGGTGGCTGCGGCGGCAGAAGCGTGCTGCTTCCCCAGAATCGACAACCGTTTCGCCCGTCCCGGCGGTTGACCCATCGGCTCTTTCGGCGGAACAAGCGGCTCAACTGGAGCCGTTCGAGCAGGCGCTGGGAGATCAGCCGCAGGATCCCATTGCCTGGTACAACCGCGCCACCACCCTCGACCACCTGGGGCAAGCCCAAGCTGCCCTCGCCAGCTACGACCGCGCCCTGGAGCTGAAGCCGGATTTCCCCGAAGCCTGGAACAACCGTGGTTCTCTGCTGGACGATCTCGGTCGCCATCAGGAAGCTCTGGCCAGCTATGAGCAGGCTCTGCAACTGAAGCCGGATTTTTTTGAGGCCCGCTTTAACCAGGCCAACACGCTGCGGCAATTGGGCCGCTACGAAGAAGCCCTACGCGCCTACGAGCGCGCTCTTGCTCTCAGCCCCGATAGCCCGGAAACGTGGTACCTGCACGGGCTAACCTTAGCCTCTCTGGGGCGGTGGCAGGGATCCTTGATCAGCTACGACAAAGCCCTCGCCATCAACCCCGTCGATGCTCAAGTTTGGCAGAGTCGGGGGCTGGCTCTGTTTCACCTAGAGCGCTACGCCGATGCTCTGGCCAGCTACGAACGAGCCCTGCAACTGGGATCCGAATCCGTCTCTCTCTGGGCCGGCCACGCCCTTGCCCACCACCGCCTCGGCAACCCGATGGAGGCCCTCAACAGCTACGACCGTGCCCTGGCGCAAGATCCCAAACGCCCTCAGATCTGGGTGCAGCGCGGCCTGGTTCTGATGGACTTGAACCTCTACGAGCTGGCCATCCAGAGTTTTGATCGGGCCCTGCAGATGGATCCCGACAATGCCGAGGCTCACTACGCCAAAGCCTGCTGCTGCGCCTGGGAAGGCCAAGTGCCTCAGGCCCTACAAGCCCTGGAGCAAGCCCTACGCCTGGAGCCGGAGCGCTACCGCCCCTTGCTCTCCTCTGAACCCTATTTCCACCCCATTCGCGAGGAGCCGAGTTTTGCGTCGTTTTTGGTAGCTCTCGCCGGCACGGAACCCCTCAAGAACCGCTCTGAAAGGCTTACACAGGGCTAGGCAACGCTAACCTTTGCTCAACGTCAAAGCGACCTGCGTCACAAGTCATCACTAACGGTAGTCTTGGCTACCAACCTGTCAGAGAAATCTCCACAGGCGCGACTTCCCCACAAGCTGTGGGTAGAGCGCTCAGACGACCGCAGTGGGTCAAGTGCTGCATTGAGACCCCAAAAACATCCCAGCCCTTCTCTCTCTGGGAGAGGGGGGATCAGAATGCGCAGGCGATCTCACGGCCAATCCCAAATCATGAACCAGTCCATGAGAGCACGCCAGCAACAGAAATCGGGCAATTCAATCGGGCCTGACAGGGAAATTGCGCTCTTTTGCCGAGGAAACCCGCCGATTTTCCGTGGAGATGCTGTTGCTTGGGCCCAGAAACCTGGTCAAACTAAGAACGTTCTAGCTTCTGGCGGATCTCAACAGTGTCCAGTCGTGCTTCTGACACCATCTCTGTAGCCCTATAGCTTGCGCATGCCAGGTCGGTTCGGCTGGGCAAAAGCGTCTATTTGGACTGGATAGGTGTTGATTATGCGTGGGATCCTCAGCCTTTGAATGGTTTTCCAGTTCCTTAAGTGCTGGTTCTACAGTTATTTTCGGCAAATCGGTAAAGTGGTTCTCTATGATAACGGCCCCTCGCCTGATCTCTCCCAAGAACTCCGTCTCACCGAGGCGACCGGCGGCCTCCACTCCATTGCCTTTGGCCAAGACCGGATTCCCAGCCGCATGTGGATCTATGGCATCTCATGAGGATGTTAAAGCCCGAACCGCCGAACTGTTGCGGCTGTACCACCAGAATCGGGATCCGGCCCTGCGCAATCGACTGGTGGAAATAAACATGGGCTTGGTGCGCAAAGAAGCCCATCACTGGCGCAACCAGTGCAATGAGGGGTACGATGACCTGGTCCAAGTTGGCTGCTTGGGTTTGATTCAGGCCATCGAACGGTTTGATATTACCCGTGGGCTGGCTTTCAGCTCCTTTGCCATGCCCTACATTCGCGGAGAAATTCAACATTACCTGCGAGACAAGAGCCCCACCATGCGGATCCCACGCCGCTGGACAACTCTGCAACGACAAGCCAAGAAGGTGATTGCCCGTCTGCGGCAAGAGTTGGGCCGTTCTCCCTCTGAGGCCGAGGTGAGAGAAGCCCTACAACTGACGGAGCAGGAATGGCGAGAGCTGGAACTGGCTCAACAAAACAGCCTTTTGCTCAGCCTGGATGCCCCGATTCAAACCGAGGAAGACAGCGTCGCTTTGGGGGAGGTCGTTCCGGATCAGCGCTACCGCAGTTTTCAACTGGCCGAAGAAGACCGCATTCGCCTACAGCATGCCTTGGCCAAGCTGGAGGAACGCACCCGCAAGATTTTGGAATTTGTCTTCTTCTACGACCTCACCCAAAAAGAAACGGCAGAGCGGCTGGGGATCAGCGCCGTTACCGTTTCCCGCCAAGTCAAAAAGGGGCTGGAACGTCTGGCCAAGTTGTTGAATCAAGATATTTTTTAAGTTGTTGAATCAGAATATTTTTCGAGACGCTGGAACCGACGCAACTGGCGGTGGCTTTCCACCCTGTAGAACAGCGAGGGCTCTGTACCGCAACAGATTGATAGACTGATGGAAACATGGACGAGAGTATTTGATGAATAGAAAAAACCGCTCTTCTCGGGATCGACCCTTGGCACCCCGCGGTTTCAAGCCTAAGCTCGGTCAGAACTCGGTGGTCAGGGATCCCTTCTTCCAACGCCAGTCCAACCGGCAAAGTCCAGAGGGAATCCGCTTAGCCCCCTATGTGCGCACCTTGCCCTTGGTTGTGGATGCCATGCTGGATTTGGCCCAGGTGGGGAGCGAGGATACTCTCTACGACTTGGGCTGTGGGGATGGCCGCATTCTCATCCGGGCGGCACAGCGCTTTGGCACGCGGGGCGTGGGGGTGGATATCGACCCGGAGCGCATCCTGGAAGCCCAACAGCGGGCCCAAGAAGCCCAAGTTCAGGATCGAGTCACCTTTCTCCAGCAGGATCTGCTCACTCTGGACTTAACCCCGGCGACGGTGGTGAGTTGTTATTTGCTGCCCAGCTCCCACCTGCTGATCCGAGACAAGTTGCGCTCCCAGCTTCGGCCCGGCGCTCGTCTGGTCACCCACTCCTTCGACATGGGGGATTGGCCCCCCACCGCCACCACCACCGTATCGGATGTCATCAACACCTACACCATCTACCTTTGGCGGATCTAACCCTGGGGATCCCAGGCTGTCGCTTCCCCAAAAGCAGCAGAAGGCTGGTGCAGTACAATCCGGTTGCCATCGGGATCCCGAAAATCCACCTCCTGTCCGTGAAAGGCTTGTCGCAGAGGGGAAATGGAGATCTGATAAGCTTCCGCCAACCCCTCCAGTGTTGTCAGGGATCCCTGTAAATCCTGCACCTGTAGGCAGAGGCTCACCGCTTCGGTTTGGGCACCACAATCGAGATGACGGCTGCGATAAAGGCCCAGCCGCAACCCCGGCAGACGAAACTCCACGTACACCGGATCCCCCTCTGTTGGAAGCTGGACTTGGGGAGGGATCCCCAAGAGAGCCCGATAGAAGCGCTGCAGACGGGGCAAGTCTGGGGTAGCCACGCTGACCAAGGCGCCGGAGAGCTGCATCGCAACCGCCAAAAGACCGGGCTGGTCTATCTTAGCTAAACTGCCGAGAAGCCCCGCGCTGTACCCGCAGGGTGAGCGTCGGGAGGATGTCACTCAGCTCCAACACCACGCGAGTCTGGGTGGCGATGTCGGATCCACCGTCTTGCCCTCCGGATCCAGGGCCAATGTGCCCGAGATGTAGAGGGTATTTTGCCCACCTTCACGCCGGGAGAATAGGGGGCGATGGCCGGATAGCCGGCTGGAGCAATGGCAACCTTAGGCACGAGGGATCCCGAATCACAACAGGATTGCACCTTAGCGGCGAATTCGATCTTCCACAGCTGGCTGGGATACAGCCATAGCCGGTTTCTCTGGAGCAGATTCCCACTCTTCGGGGGAGATTCTCTAGCAGAACTAGACTATAGTAGGTACCAAAGCTTGCTGCTTCTTCCCAAATCAAGACTGGAGCGACTTACCGTGGGGTTCTTCAGCCGATTTTCCCGTGATATGGGCATTGATTTGGGCACTGCCAACACGCTGGTCTACGTGGCCGGGCGAGGCATTGTCCTGCAAGAGCCCTCTGTGGTCGCCATCGACCAAAACACCAAGCAACCCCTGGCTGTGGGGGAAGATGCCAAAAAAATGTTGGGCCGTACCCCCGGCAACATTGTAGCGGTGCGTCCTCTGCGAGATGGGGTGATTGCCGATTTCGACACGGCGGAGATGATGCTAAAACACTTCATCCACCGCGTACACGAGGGCCGGTACCTGATTGCTCCCCGCATTGTGATTGGGATCCCCAGCGGTGTGACTGGGGTGGAGCGACGGGCGGTGATGGAAGCCGCTCTCCAAGCTGGGTCGCGGGAGGTGTATTTGGTGGATGAGCCGGTGGCAGCAGCAATCGGGGCCGGGCTGCCGGTGCAAGAGCCCACTGGGAACATGATCATCGACATTGGCGGCGGCACCACTGAGGTAGCCGTCCTCAGTTTGCAGGGGATCGTGCTGAGCGAGTCCGTGCGGGTAGCGGGAGATGAGCTGAGCGAGGCCATCGTCCAGTACATGAAAAAGGTTCACAACCTCACCATCGGGGAGCGCACTGCCGAAGAGATCAAGATTCAGATCGGTTCTGCCTACCCGATTCAAGAGGAACTGACCATGGAGGTGCGCGGGTTACACCTGCTCTCCGGTTTACCCCGTACCGTTACGGTGAAAAGCACCGAAATCCGCGAGAGCATGGCCGAGCCCCTCTCGGTGATTGTGGAAGCCATTAAGCGCACCCTGGAGCGCACTCCACCGGAATTGGCTGCCGACATTATCGACCGCGGCATCATGCTGGCCGGCGGAGGAGCCTTGCTCAAGGGTCTGGATGCCCTGATCAGCCATGAAACCGGGATCTTGGTTCACATTGCTCCGGATCCCCTCAGTTGTGTGGTGCTGGGTACAGGGCGAGTTCTGGAGGATTTCAAAACCTTGGGTCGAGTGTTGAGCGGCAGCTTCAAGGGCTAGAGGCGCTTCTCCCTCTCCCTGATTTCCTGATTTGAGGTGTGAGTCGAGTGGGTCGGAGAGGTATTGCTTGAATCGGCTACGCCAATGGTGGAGGCGCTACGGCTTGGGGTTACTCCTGTCTGCTTTGGCGATGGGGGTAGCATTGGGCTTGCGCCAAACCCAGGGATCCCTGTTGGTGGAGCTGTACAGTTGGATCACCGCCCCGGCCCGTCCACCTGTGGATCCCGCCGCGGTGCTCAGCCAGGCCGCCAACCGTGAGCTGCAAGCCCTGGTAGCCGAGTTGCAGTACCAAAACCGCGAGCTGAAGCGGCTGCTGCAATTTACCGAGCAGATGCCCCAAGCGGGGATCCCGGCAGCAGTGGTGGGTCGCAGCGCCGATCACTGGTGGCAACAGCTCACCCTCAGCCGCGGCAGCCGGCATGGAGTCAGGGTGGGAGATGTAGTCATGGCGCCGGGCGGGTTGATCGGGCGAGTTGAGTCGGTCACGCCCAACACCAGCCGAGTGCTCCTGATCAGCGATCCCACCAGCCGTGTTGGGGTGATGTTGAGTCGCAGCCGACACATGGGCATCCTGAGGGGTACGGGCACCCAGAGCGCCATTTTGGATTTTTTCGACAAGGCTCCCAAAGTAGAGGTGGGGGATGTGGTGGTGACCTCGGGCCTGAGCAGCTTTTACCCAGCCGGGGTGGTGGTGGGAACGGTTCGAGCGGTCAACTTGGATGCCAGCCCTGCCCCCCAAGCCACTGTCGAACTGTCGGCGCCGCTGGGCCTCTTGGAATGGGCCTTGATCTACCGCTATGCTCAACCCTCTGATTCTTAAGCTCAAGTCTCACCTCAACTGGGTGGTGACTGCCCTATCAGGATTGCTGGCAGCAGTGGCCCCTTGGTGGCGCGGGCCGGGCTTGGAGCTGGCAGGCTTAACCCCAGATTGGCCCTTGATCTGGGTGGTGTGCTGGAGTGTGCGGCGTAAAGCTTGGCAGGGAGCTGTTGCCGGGGTCACCCTGGGTTTTCTGCAAGATGCGCTGACCAGCCCTTGTCCTACCCATGCGCTGGGGCTGGCCGTAGTCGGGATCCTCACCGCCAAGCTGCAAAAACAACGCTACATGCAAGAAGACTTCATCTCGGTGGCCTTGATCGTTTTTGGTATGGTGGTGATTGCCGAAACCCTGATGGCGCTGCAGTGGATGTGGCTTGCCGCCTCCCAGGGATCCGAGGGCCTGGATCCGGCGGGAATGCAAACTTTGCTAGATGGATTGGGGAACTCCCTTCACTCTTTCGGCAGCATCGGCGGCGACGGTTCGCGTTCTCTGGAGAGCATCTGGTGGAACCATCAACGCAATGCCCTCACGTCTGCTATTTTAAGTAGCCTCTGGGCACCTGCTTTGTACTGGCCCCTCAGCCGTTGGTGGCAATCTCAAGAGCGGGATCCCAGAGAGGTTTAGCCTTTGGTTTTGTGGCAAATCATCCTACCTTTCGGTTAAAACTTAGGCCAAAGCAGAGTATGTCCCTTGGCATTTTTGGCAAGAAAGAACTCTCGAGGCGGTGGGAGCCGGTTTGCCGACTGTCTCTGACCTCCCACATGTTGGCGCTGTGCTGAGAGGCCCCAGACAAAGTCAGAAAAAGCGACAATCCGGAAAATTCTTCGTTGGGGAGCAATTTTGGCCTAAAATGAACCCTAGAACTGAGATATAAGTCCCATCTTTTTCAGGCAGCTTCGGGCAAATATCGCGCATTCTAATCAAAAAGTCAACAGCATAGGAAGCGCAGGCGACGTAAAGGCTGACCTTGTGGCAACTGCACTTAGGATTTGACTTAGAGCGTTCATTGGGAGGGATCCATGCCGCATACAATTGTCACCGATATCTGTGAAGGTGTGGCCGACTGTGTAGAGGCTTGCCCCGTCGCCTGCATCCACCCCGGCGATACCAAAAATGCCAAAGGCACCGACTACTTTTGGATTGAGTTTTCCACCTGCATTGACTGTGGCATCTGTTTACAGGTCTGCCCCGTAGAGGGCGCTATTCTGCCGGAGGAAAAGCCGCATCTGCAGCGAGTGCCCCGCTAATTCCGGGGAAGCATCCCTGGCCACACCCCAAGATCCAATGGGAATTATGATCATTTCAACTCCAACTAGGACACTGCACCCACACCTAAAGCCCTGGTCGCATCGTCGCGTCAGCGTTGCGGAGCAACAATACGCAGAACCAGAAGGCTTTTCTTGGTAGCCCAGGCGTCTCACCCTAACCTGAAACAACTATAAGCTTTAGCGCAAGGAAGCCAGAGCAACGACGCCGCTGGTCAGCCAGCTCAGGGACAGGATCCCCCCTAGGAAAGCCAATGGGATCAGGCCCACCAGGCGCCACCACTCCAAATCCAGCGCTACAGCTACCGCCCGCACCTGCCAAACCACAAACCACAGCAGCGCTGCAAGGCCCAGCAGGGATCCCAGTACCCCACCCAACGATTGAGCAGGCCCCAGCAGCAGCCACGGCAAGCCGGCAAACCCCGTCAAGCACAGCAGCGCCGAAAAGGAAGGGGCAGCCCGACCTAAACAGAAGGCCAGCAACTGCAGCAAAGCCGCCAAACTCACCCAGCCCAGGGATCCCATCAGTACTGCCAGCACCATGCTCGGCAGGCTTGCCCCAGAGCGGCGAATCGCCTCTAGGACGTTAAGCAGCCCCACCACCCCAAAGGCTTGCCAGAGAACGGGCTGTTCCCGCAGTGCCCGAAAAGTGCGCTCCGGCAGAAACCAAGCGCCATAGATGTTGTCTAACCAGGAACCGAGCATGGCCGGCAACAAGTCAAGCTATCTTTCATCCTAGCCCTTATGAGCACTTGACAGGCACATCCCAAAAATGGGGTATGATTGGAAAAGGATTCTGCGGCGTTGGTGACTGCCGTTATGTTTTTGCGATCTATACCCTTCGACAATTAGGATGGGAAGTGGATGTGAGAGCAGTAAGCCAAACTTAGATTTGGAAACTATCAACAATCATCCCCGGTATCCTATACTGGATTTTCCAGGTCGAAAACCACGGTAAAACGGCGCAACAGTATCCTCAAAAGAGCCCTCGAAAGGGGGCCTTTTTGTTGCTTGAATGTTGCAGTTGAATTGCCATTGCTTTACGGGATCCCAAGCCAAATTGCCCATAGCCAGGTGGATCCAGTACCATGATGATCTATTTCAATTCCTGGCTCCCCTCTTTCCTAGAGAGAGTCAAAGGGACTGTCGAACTGCGGTTGTTTTTCGGAACGGGATCCCTGGGGCCTAAGAGGCTTGTTGTTGATTTTGAACAGTAGGGATCCGGCGCAAATTCAAAAGCACCATTGCGCTGAGGGGGCGCGTGTTGGCCAGTAGCCCCACGATCAGCAGCAGCCAACTGTTCAAGGCAGTATTGGCCAGCAGCCAGCCCATCAACAGAGCCGATCCTGCCCCTTCGGCAACTGCCGCCAAGAGCCAAGCCCGGCCACCTTTCCAGCCCTGAGACCACAAGGCCCATTGCAGCCCACCGACGCCAACCCCCACCAGCAAACCGCGCAGCACATCTCCCATCGCCCGCAAGGCATTTTGGAGCCAGGGATCTGTCGGGTTAAAAGCAGAGGTTGCCACCCCCACCTGGGGAGCGAGGAAATCCGCTGCCACCCAACCCAAAGCCGTGGCCAGCAGAGTTGCAGCCACCCATCCCACAGAAACCTGCCGCCGCAACACCGCCCACTGTAGCAGCCCCATCAGGAAGCCAAGGCCGGCTCCAGCCACCGCCCCTTGTAATGATCCCAAAGCCGCCAGCAGAGGAGCCAATGCCCCCAACCCCAGGTAGCCGATCCCAGACGCCCCCCAATTGGCCAAGAGCCAGCCCAACGCCAACCCTTTGCTCAGGCGTGGCGTATTCAACACATTCAACAACAGATGAGAACCAGACTGGCTGTTGACATGTTCTTGCCCAACTTTCTGCTCTACCTCGCGCAGTCCCTGTTCCGCTGAAGGGTTACCCGGTTCCAGCCGCAGCACCCCTTGATAGTCCATCTGGGCAAGGCCCCAATGCCCCTGTCGTTGGTGGGCCAGACCGCGGTAGAGATAGTAGCGGGCTTCGTTGGGGGCGCTCTGGATCAGCTCATTGAGCAGATGGACGGCCATCTTGTACTCGCCTGCCTCGATCAGCCTTACCGCCCGTTGTAGCTTTTCTTCCTCGTCTGGGGCGGCTCGACCCATCGGCTGTTGGGAAGTCGGCTGGCCAAATCCGGTCGGGATCCGCTGGGGACGAACACCTGGAGATGCAGGAGATGAACTTGAGGGAACGAACGGGGCAGGAGGGGCGATCTTGTTTCCATAGACAGCCTGTAGCTGCTGGCCGAGCACTTCCATGTTGGCCGGGCGGAGAGCAGGGTCTTTCTCTAGGCACTGGAGGACAACCTTCTCCAGGGCAGCGGGGATGGGGTGGGCTAGCTTGTGGTCTTGGAAGGGGCGAGGCTTTTGAAAGTTGTGGACGTGGTACCAGCCCTGCAAGGTGTCGGTATCCGGCTCGAAGGGCAGCGCACCGGTTAACAGCTCGTACAGCACCACCCCCAGCGAGTAGATGTCGGAGCGGCCATCCAGCTTTTCTCCGCGCATTTGCTCCGGCGAGGCGTAGACCATCGTGCCTAAAAAATAGCCCGTTTGCGTCAGGCCACGAGAGGTCTCCCCCATGAGCTTGGAAATGCCAAAGTCCAGGATCTTGACCCGCTCTTTCCCATCGGGCCCTTTCTGCACAAAGATATTGCTGGGCTTGATGTCGCGGTGGATGACGCCGCGAATGGAGTGTTTGCCCAGATCCATCTGAAAGTTGTGGGCGTGGTACAGGGCAGAGCAAATCTGCAGAGCCAAGTTCACCACCCGCTCTGGGTGCAGGGGGCCTTCCCGAGCCAGCACATAGTCCAACCCCTGGCCGCTGTAGGGTTTGGCATTCAGGTACTCCATCACCAGGTAGGGCTGGTTTTGGTACAGGCCGTAAGAGCGCACCTGCACGATGTTGGGGTGCTCGCCCAATAGAGCGCTGACCCTGGCCTCATCCATGAAGCGTTGCTGCAGTTGCTGGTAGTACTCTGGGCCCATGTCCGGTGGCGGCGGGCGCAACAACTTGACGGCCACCAGCTCGTCATTGAGCTGGGTATCCACCGCCTCGAACACATTGCCGTAGCCACCCTCGCTGATGTGGCGGGTCAGCCGGTAGCGGTTGCCAATCAGTTGTCCAATCAGGCGCTGGTTCATGGAGGAGGGCGGCCAGCCGGGGAGTCTACCTATGATTCTAGTCAGCTTAGGGGCTTAAAACCTGCTGGTGAGGGATCCGCTTGCCATTGCGAACCCTTTTTCACCCCAAAAGCCAGGGATCCCGCTAGGATTGGGGCATGAGCGCTCCTTCTGTAACTGCCGTTCTACCCCCCTTCTGGCTGGAGGTTACCGAGTTTGCCCTGCAGGCCACGGCTAGCGTGGGATCCCAGCTCTTGGCAGACTTTGGCCAAGCCCACCCTACGGTTCGCGCCAGCGGGACGGAGTCCTTAAAAGCCGACGGCAGCTTGGTAACCTCTTCTGACCAGTGGGCGGATCGCGCTTTTCAAAGAGCCATTGCCGCTGCCTACCCCGATCACGGTTATTTGAGCGAGGAATCCAACCACATTTTTCCCGAGAAGGAGTGGTGTTGGGTAGTGGATCCTTTGGATGGCACCACCAATTTTGCCCGTGGGATCCCCATTTGGGGCAGCTCCTTGGCTTTGCTGCATTGGGGCGTACCGGTGTTTGGCTGTGTCCATCTGCCGCCCATTCGCCAGACTTTTTACGGCTATTGGCCTCGGTTTCCTGGGGATGCAGCAGCAGGGGCTTTTCTCACCCGCCACGACCGGGATCCCGCCTGTCCCCAGCCGATCCGTCCTAGCACCGCCTCACCCGGCCCCAACCAATTGTTTAATTTCTGTTCCCGCAGCAGCCATTGGATTAGCCCGCAATTCCCTTGCAAAGCGCGGATGTTGGGGGGCGCTGCCTACAACCTGCTGGCGGTGGCCGGTGGCAGCCTTTTGGGGGCGGTAGAACGCTCGCCCAAGATCTGGGATGTGGCGGCAGTGTGGGCCATTGTCAAGGGGGCCGGCGCCGTTTGGGAACCCCTGAGCTGTGCCGATCCGGATCCCGGCCAGCCTCTCATTCCCGGCAAGGATTATGGCCGACTCACTTACCCCGCCCTGGTGGCAGCTCAAGCTGAGTGGATCCCCTTATTTCGCGCTTTCATCGCTCTGTAGCTTTCGTAAACGGCCTGCACGTTGTACCAGTTGAGGAAAAAAATCCGGCACAGCTCCAAGGCCAACTGCGAGCGGCCCTGCCGGATCAACCAGCGCAGCAGCGGTTCCACCCGTTTCTCGTTCAGCCAGCCCCCCAGGGATAAAAGGCCCCACAGGAATTGGTGTAGGGGTGTCAGTTGGATCATCAGGCGCACGGCCCAGGTAGGGTGTTTTTGGTAAAAGAGAATGCCCATGCGGCCCCGTTGCCGTTCCCGCTCGATAAGGGCCGGGATCTGCCGCAGCTCAAAGGGCGGATGCCAGTGGTAGCCGGTGGCCTGGGGGCACTTGACCAGGCGCAGGCCCAAACGCTTTAGCCGCACCCCCAGCTCCAGGTCTTCCCAGCCGTAGAGGTGAAACCGCTCGTCAAAGGGGCCGGCGGGGGTTTCGCAGGCCCGCTCCAACCAATGGCGGGCAATGGCCACGTTGCCGGTGGCGAAAAAGGCTGCCGAAAAATCGGTGGGCTTGAAGGGTTCGGAGCGGGGATCCTGAAAATTGCTCGTGTTGATCACCCGCCCGTAGGTGAAGACCTTAGCCTCGTGGGGGGAGCGGGGATCCCCTGTAACGCCGTGCCGCCGCAGCATCTGGGCGTGGCTGGCCAAGAAGTGATCCACCACCACCAGGTCGCTGTCGATAAAGACGATGAGGGATCCCTGGGCGTGGCGAAACCCCAAGTTGCGGGCAGCGGCGGGGCCACGGTGCTCCTGCTGCAACAGTTTCCACTGGGGCAAGCCGATGGGGTTGTTCTGCAGCCATTCCACTGTGCCATCGGTGGAGCCGTCGTCCACCACCACCACCTCGTAGCCCTCGTAGGGGCCGGGCTGTTGCTGCGCCAGGGCCCGCAGACACTGCTCCAAAATGGGACGGCGGTTGTAGGTGGGAATGATGACGCTGATGTACACCGGGGATCCCTGGAGATGGCCGTGCAACCTTAGAGCAAAAGTTGAGCAAAACGCTTCAGGGAGGAGGGGTTCGCGCTGCCTGTTAGGCTAGAGGGCTTTTAGGAGCATGACTCTAGTCAATAATAAGCTCAACTATACTGAAAATAATGTATAATATGTTCAGTACGGATTACTACCAGTTGATCTTTCTGTTTACTTTCGAGTCTGCCAACATGGTAGCCAAAGCAAAGCAGAAAATTGGTAGTAAGACGACACGGAAACTGCGCTTTGGGTATTCTACTCAAAGCTTTGCGGGATACCGCCATTCTGTTTGGAAACAAACAGAATGCTATCGCTGCATAGTTGAACAGTGATGTTCAGCAGTGTTCAGCGTAAATGTATCAGCTCTGCCGACTGGCGCACCGTCTCGAAAAAGTAATGGACATTGGCCTCTGGAGTGCTTGGGTGGATGCCATGGCCCAAGTTCATGATGTGTCCACGGGATCCGGCTTTTCGAATCACCTCTAGGGTGCGCTGCCGGATGAACTCCGGGGATCCCAGCAACACCATCGGATCCAGATTGCCCTGCACCGCTAGGGATCCCAGGCGAGCCCTGGCCTCTGCCATGTCGCTCATCCAATCGAGGCTGAACACGTCGATGCCGGCTTTGCCCACCCGCTCCAGCAAAGCGGCGCTGCCGTTGATGTAGAGGATCAGCGGCACCTGCGGATACCGAGCTTTCACCTGATCCACAATTTGCTTTTGGTAGGGCAAGGCCCAACACTCGTAATCGGCTGGGCTGAGCTGGCCGGCCCAAGTATCGAACAACTGCACCACCTGGGCACCGCCCTCGATCTGGTAGATCACGTAGCGGGCAATGCTGTCGGCCAGCTTACTCAGCAACTGATGCAGCAATGGCGGCTGTGTAAAGGCCAAGCTCTTGATGTGGGCGTAATCTTTGGAGCTGCGCCCTTCCACAGCATAGCAGGCCAGAGTCCAGGGGGAGCCGACAAATCCCAGCAGCGTTGCTTTCCCTTCCACCTCGCGGCGCAGGGTGCTGAGAATGGTCTTGATAAAGGGCAGACTTTCTTCCGGTTCCAGGAGGCGGATGCGTTCAATTTGGGCTTGGGAACGAATCGGCGGGTCGATGATCGGCCCCTGATGCTCCACCAGCTCAAAAGGGATCCCCATGCCCTCAAGGGGGGTGAGGATATCGCTGAACAGGATCACTCCATCAGGGGCAAAGGCCCGAAACGGTTGCAACGAGATCTCGATGGCCAGCTCCGGGATCTCGCAACGCTGCTTAAAGGTGTACTTGCTTTGCAGCTCGCGGTAGGCCGCCATGTAGCGACCCGCCTGGCGCATCATCCAGACCGGAGGGCGATCCAGCACTTCCCCTCGGGCCGCCCGCAGCAAACGGTCACCCAAGTGCTCCGCACCGCTGGCGGTGGAGGAGGTGGCGCTGAGCTGAACAGGCGAGTGGGACATAGGAGGGCAATCCAGCTAAAGATCCTTATGAATCCTGACATTGTGGCGACAGCAACCGCAAGTTGGCGGCTCAGGATCCCTGCGGTTTCTTCATCGGTTGCAACTTGCCGTCACTTTTTGTCCTTTTGGCCTCTGGGCTGGGATCCCCATTAACAAAGGAGGGGCGCGGGGAGCTATAAGTCCCGCGCTGTATGCAAAGCATCAGCGTCGGGATACATGGACTCCCCGCACTTGTCGATTCTCT
>NZ_JBSSCV010000032.1:0-30219 GCF_054060065.1 Thermostichus sp. MS-CIW-37
CCTTTGTATGAGCAATATCCGTCCTGCCCAAATCCACCCCCAGCACTCTATCCGTGCGTTGCGGTGGGCACGGTTCCGTTTCCACACAGATTTGATTTGAATGGAGTAGAAACCGTCTTTGCGCTTGACCAGAGTGGCGGATTTGGGGTTGGAGCCTGCCAACTGTTCTCTCTGGTAACGGCCAATCGCTAGCTCAAAGCGTTCTCTTCCATCAACCGTGGTCAGCGACACCGTCCAGTCTTTCTCGCGAAACGAAAAGATACGTGCATCGTAGGTAGCGAAGCCACCCTTGAACACTTTGACGGGGCGGTTTTTCTGTCGGGCAACTTTACGGGCACCGGCCAGCCGTCTGCAGACCTGCTGGGCCAAGTTACTGGACAAGCCGAACCGGGCACGGATTTCGCGGTAGCACAGAGACTGGAGCTTAACGGCGTTGGCGACTTTCTCGGGTGTGTTCTGGTTGACCCAGTTCAACGCCTGCACAAAGGCATCCATTGTCGCATCCAACTTTGCAGCTTGCGACTGGGACACCTTGAGCTTGCAGGAGACGGTCAGGACTTGGGTCATGGTTCTATCATAACTTCCGCATTCCTCCCGACCCTCGTCCTACGGACAGAGGGCGGGGCTCCTGCGATTTCTAGCTGAGGACAGGTAGGGCTATGAAAGGGGCGCGCAGACCGGTCAAATCCATCTGAGAGGGTTTCCCGGGCTCTCACCCCCAGCCTCTGTTCCAAAGGGAGAGGGGAGTGTTGCCGTGATTTGGAATGGCTACAGACGCAAATGAGTCTGATTCTTGTTTCAGCATCGTTGCCGAGCAACCGCTAGGGTGTAGAGACGCGGATCTTCGACAAGAGGATCCCTAGGAAAAAACGAGAAAGAAGGAGAGAAAATCATGTCTGCCAGCACCCTTGTCCGTTGCGCCTGTGAACACTGCAACTGCAGCTTCGAGAGCAGCCAAGGCTATCGCTACGAAGGTCAACTCTACTGCAGCGAAGCCTGTGCCACCCACAATCACGAGCACCCTTCCGCCTGTTGTGTGGCTTCTCACTGCTGCCAGTAGGGTTCAAGGTAGCCCATCATCCCCAGCCCTTTCCTCTGGGATCCATTTCCCCCCTGGGCCGTTTTTGATAGGCTCCTGAGAAGTTCTACTCTTGTCGGCCAAGGGGTCGGCCTAGCTTGCATGGATTACGGCTGGCGCGAAGATACTCCGCACCGCTGGGAGCTGCTGCCCACTCCCCCCCAGTTCAATCTGGAGCTGAGCCGGGAATACGGCAAGTATGCGGCCAAGGTGATGGCCCTGCGGGGTCTGCACACTTGGGAGCAAGCGCGGGCCTTCGCGGATCCCGAATACTATTCCCCCACACCGTCGGGATCCCTGCCAGATCTGGAGCGGGCGGTGGCACGGCTGCTACAGGCGCGGGAAAGGGGAGAGACCCTGTGCATTTGGGGGGACTTTGACTGCGATGGTGTCACCAGCACCAGTCTTCTGCTCTCGGTGTTACAACCCTTGGGCTTCCGAGTCCAGTTCACCATACCGCTGCGCAGTACCGAAGGGCACGGCCTCAACCCTCAACGGCTGCAGCAGGTGCTGGCCCAGGGCTGCCAAGTGATCCTGACGGTGGATTGCGGGGTGGGCAATGCTGCCGAAATTGCCATGGCCCAAGCCCAGGGGGTGGACGTGATCGTGACGGATCACCACATGCTGCCGGATCCCTTGCCCGCTGCCTATGCGGTGGTCAACCCCTTGCGATTGCCGGCTGAACATCCGCTGCGCTTCTTGCCGGGGGTGGGAGTGGCCTACAAGTTGGCGGAGGCGCTTTACGAAGCACTGGGGATCCCTGGTGTCGGGCAGCACCTGGATCTGGTGGCGGTGGGAATCGTGGCCGATGTGGCGGTGTTGCAGCGGGAGTGCCGCTACTTGGTGCAGCGGGGCCTGCCGGTGCTGGCCAAGACGCAGCGTCCGGGGCTGCAGGCTCTCCTGGCTCGGGTTGACAACGGCCAATCCCAGGGGGTGCCGACAGCCCAAGATATTGCCTTTCGCCTTGCTCCCAAGCTGAATGCAATTGGCCGATTGGAAGATGCCAGCCTGGCGGTGGAGCTGCTGACCACCCCCGATCCAGAGCGCGCCCAGGCCCTGGTGCAGCACTTTGTCGCCCTCAATGAGGAGCGTAAGCACCTCACCCAGCAGGTGATCCAGGAGGCCAGCCAACAAGTGGAGAGCATGGATCTGGCCCGAGAAGGAGCCATTGTTTTGGCCGAAGCCGGCTGGAACCCAGGGGTTCTGGGGATCGCGGCGGCGCGCTTGGTGGAGCAGTATAACTGCCCAACGGTGTTGATCGCCAAAGACGAAGCGGCGGGACGGGGCTATGGGTCGGGCCGTTCCCTGCCGGGGGTGAACCTGGTGGAGGCCATCGAGGCTGTGCGCCCCCTGTTGCTGGGGGGAGGTGGACACCCTATGGCAGCCGGGATCCAAGTGGATCTCTCTTGCCTGGCCGCCGTACAACTGGCTTTGCGGCGGGAGCTGGCCGCGCGGGTCAGCCCGGATCAGCAGGCTCGCGCCTTGGCGGTGGAGATTATCCTCGACTGGGAGCTACTGGTCTCTCAGGATCGGGACGGGGTGGCAGAGCTGGATGAGGTGTATCGGCAGGTGCAGCTTCTGCAGCCCTTTGGGCACGGCAACCCCAACCCCGTCGTAGCCCTGATGAATGTTCGCTGCGGCAGCGTTAAGTTGGGGATTTCTCAGAATGGTCGCCACCTGAAGTTTGAGCTGGGATCCCGTACCCTGTGGTTTTGGCAAGCCGGAGAAGAGCTGGAGCGCTGGCAAAAATGCCAGGCTTTGGACATCGCCCTACAGTTGGAGGCGGATGACCGGGGCAGACAGCCTTGGCAGGGCAAAGTGCTGGCGGTGCGCCCTGCGGGAGAGTGGCAGGCACCCACCATTTCCGCCCCTCGCCTACAGATCCAAGATTTTCGGCAGAAACCCCTGCCGGATTCGCAGCAGGGGGCCATCTGTTACGACGGGCAGGAGGCCGAGAACTTTGTTCCACCACCCAAAGGGAAAGAGCTGGTACTGGCCCGCTGGCCCTGGCTACCGGCGGACTTGGCACAACTGCTGCAACAGGTACAGCCCCGAACCCTGATCCTGGCCGCTTCTGCCTCCCCCTGGGAGCAGATCCCCGCCCGAGTCAACTGGCTGATGCAACAGTGGCAGGCAGGCCAACGGGATCCCGACGAGCTGGCTGCGGCAACCGGCTTTCCCCGGCAGTGGCTGGCGGAACTGGACAGTCCGGAGCAGATCCCCACGCTGCTGATGGGCCGCCTTCAGGAATCCCAAGCCTTTCACCGCTGGCTGGATGAGGCTAGCCCCACCCAGATTGCCCAACTGTGTCAGCGGCTAATGCAATCGGATCCCCTCTCAAGAGAGACAAGAGAGAAAAGAGAAAAGAACGGAGAGTAGTGAGAAGGGAGTATCCTCACTCCTCTCTCCTCACTTCTCACTCCTCATTGTTGCTCCCCACCGCTGACGCGATACTCTGGATCAAATGGCTCAACCTCATTTTTTCCAGCAACCAGAGCCCCTCAGAGTTTTCTGTGATCCCGGTTCGCCTAACCTTGCACAATTTTCTCTGTTACGCTCACGCCGTTTTGGATCTGCGCGGGATCCACACCGCCTGTATCTGTGGCCCCAATGGGGCAGGCAAGTCCGCCCTGCTCGACGCCCTCACCTGGGGCCTCTGGGGGCAAAGCCGGGCCAGCAACGATAGCGATCTCATCCGCAAGGGGGCCAGCGAAGCCTGGGTAGAGGTGATCTACCGCTCCCGAGGACAAACCTACCGCATCCTGCGCAGCCGTCATCTATCGGGCGAGGGATCCCTGGAGTGGCAAATTCAAACCGGAGAAACCGACGGCCAACCTCGCTGGCGTAGCTTGACCCGCCGCGGCATGCGCGCCACCCAACAGTCCATTCAAAGTCAGCTCAGCCTCGACTACGAGACCTTTATTCACTCCGCCTATCTGCGACAAGGACAAGCAGATGCCTTCACTCTGAAGCGTCCCGGCGAGCGCAAGCAGATCTTGGCCGACATGCTCAAGTTGGGGCAGTACGATTTGCTGGCCGACCGCTGCCGGGAACAGGCGCGCAGTGCCAAACTCAAAGCCGATCTGCTCCAAGAGCGCCTGCAGCAGCTCAACCAACAACAGGCCCACGTTGGCCAAATCCAAGCTGAGCTGGAGCGACTCCAACAACGGCAAACTCATCTGCAGCAGCTCCTAGCCCAGCAACAGCAGGAATTGCAAGCCCTAGAGCGCCTCTACGAACATCGCTGCATCCTGCAGGAGCGCCACCAACACCTTACCCAACACTTGCAAAAGCTCGGCACCAACCTACAGCACACCGAGCAACAGTGGCGTGCCCAGCGACAGCACCTGCTCCAGTTGGAAGAGCTGATCGCCCAGAGTGAAGACATCCTGGCGGGTTACGAACGCTACCAAGCCCTGATGGCCCAAGATCGCCATCTCCACCACCTCTTCGAGCAACAGCAGCATCTGCTCCAAGAACGCCAAAAGCTGCAAGCCGAGCAAGCAGAGCAGCAACAGCAGCAACTGCGCAAGATGCAACGGCTGCAACAGGAGTTGGCCACCTGCCAAGCCCAGGCCCAAGCCGATGCCCAATTGCTGGCAGAACAGGAGCGCATCGAAATCGGCCTGCGCCACTACCAGCAAGCTCAAGAGCGTCTCCAGGCCCTGAACCAAGCCCAAGCTCAAGCCGCCGTCCTTCTCCAGCAGCAACAGCATTGGCAAGAGCAAATCCGCCGCGAGCGGGAACGCCTGCAAGCCCGCGTTCAGCTTCTCAGCCAGCAACTACAAAGCCAGGAAACTCTAGCCCAACAGCAGCAGCAACTGGAGCAGAAAATCGCCGAAGGAGAGGCCGCCTTGGCAGAGCTGGAGCGACGGCGTCTCTACCAGCAGCGGGTGTTGGAAAAAGTCCAAGAACGGCGGCTGTTCGTGCAAAAGCTCCAGGAACGCCAGCGGGTTCTCCAGCAACAGTGGCAACAGGAAGAAGAACGCTGCCGCCTGTTGGTGACCACCTGGGAGGAAGGTCAAGAGGTGTTTTCCGCTCAAAGTGCTCCGCGCAGCGAACGAGATCAGGTCACCCCCACTTTGGCAAGAGTGACAGCCCTTGTCGAGGAGGCAGCAGAACAAGAGGAGGGATCCCCGGCCCTATCTTCTGTCGGCCAGCCTGCCGAGCCATCCCCTGCAACGCCGACAGCAGAGCCGCAGGGATCCGGCTTTATGGCTCCGCAACGCCGTCGCAACTGGACTTGCCCCCTCTGCGCCCGTCCCCTCAGCCCGCGCCTGCGGGATGTGGTGCTGAAAAAACACCGCGAGCGTCAAGAGGAAATTGCCGGCGAACTGTTTGTTATCCGCGAACAACTGGCGGTGGCCGACCGGGAGATCGAACTCTTGCAAGAAGAATACCGCCGTCTTAGCCAAGAACTGGCCACTTGGGATGAGCGCCTGCACCTTCAAGGGCGATTGCAACAGCAGTGGGAAGCCGAGCAGGAGCGCTGTCGGCAAATCCAGCTCTGGCAAGCAGAGGCGGCAGAGTTGAGGGAAATCCTTGACCGGGAAGCTTACGCTCAAGAAGCTCGGCAACAGCTCCAGCAGATCCAGCAGGCCCTGCACCAACTGGGCTATGACGAGCGCGAGCACGCCCTACAACGGGGAGAACTGGAGCGCTGGCGCTGGGCCCTGGGCCGCTCTCAAGAACTCCGCAAGGCCCAAGAGCGCCGCTCTCACCTATGGGAGCAAATCGCCTCCCTACAGGCACAACTGGAAACCCTGCAACAGGTGGGATCCAAGGACTCCGTCCCGCCAGTGGGATCGGATTCTCCCCTGGCGGAGCGGTTGGCTCAGGTGGAACAGGCGTTAAACCACCTGGGCTACGATGGATCCCTGCACCAGCAGGTGAAAGCCGAACTGGCCCAAGCGCAGCTCTGGCCCGCGCGCCTGCAAGCCCTACAGGTGGCCCGCCAGGAACTGCCGGAGGTGGCAGCCCGCACCCAAGCCCTATCCCAACGCCTGCAGGAAAGCCGCCAGCACTTTGCCCAAGCCACCCAAGAGTTGGAACGGCTTCAGCAACAACTGGCGGAGCATCCCGAGGTTTTGCCTGCTCAGCTGGAAGGGATCCGCCAAACCCTGCGGGAGCACCGCCGGCGGCTGGATGAGGTGCTGTCTCAGATAGGGGCTGCCCAGCAACGGCTACAACAGGCGGTTCAACAGCAGGCGGAGCAAGCCGAGCTGGAACAACAACTGCAGCAGGCCCGCCGCCAGCAGCAGGTGTACCAAGAGCTGGCCAATGCCTATGGTCGCAACGGCATCCCCGCCCTGATCGTCGAAAATGTCCTGCCGGAGCTGGAAGCCCAGGCCAACCAGATCTTGGCCCGCCTGACCCAACACCGCCTGCACCTGCAATTTGTAACCCAGCGCTCCGGGCGACGCTATTGCTCACCGGCCAAGCTGTTCTCGGTAGCCGGACGGAGCTCTTGCGACACCCTCGACATTCTCATCGCCGATCCCCACGGCACCCGCCCCTACGAGACCTACTCCGGCGGAGAAGCCTTCCGCATCAACTTCGCCATTCGCCTGGCCCTGTCCCGCCTGCTCACCCAGCGCTCGGGATCCGATCTGCAAACGCTGCTCATCGACGAGGGGTTTGGATCCCAGGATGCCACCGGACGCGCCCAACTGCTGGCCGCCATCAACGCCATCGCCCCCGACTTTGCCTGCATCTTGGTGATCACCCACATCCCCAGCCTGCAGGATGCTTTCCCCCACCGCATCGAGGTACAGCCCTCTCCCCAGGGATCCCGCCTTCACATTCGCGGCTAGCCGGGCCGGTCGGATGGGATCCCGGCACGAGTCTGCAGCCACTGCTGCAACAGGGGTACCAAGGCCTCGCTGAGTTGGTTCCACTGGTCGGGCTTCTGGGCGGTGGTCAGCAGCTCCACCCGCTCCCCCCGAATCACCAGAAAGCCAACCGGCTCGATGCGCACCCCGCCCCCTGCTCCCCCGAACAGGCTGGCCGGATCCCCTCCGTTGCCGCGAAAGCCAGAAGCAGTTTTGCCGAAGTTGCCCCCTCCCCCACCCAAGCCGAAATGTAGGGACATGTAGGGGACGATGATCGTCTCGCCAATGGTGATCGGCTGGCCAAAGGTTTGTCCCGTTTCCGCCAAAACCTTCAGCTTGCTGAGCACCGCTTCCAGTACGGCTTCCACGTTGAAGTCGGATCCCATCTCGGTTGACTTGCCCACCAGACGCTTGGGCAGATGGCGCACGGCACCTTTCCAGGCTACTGCAGCCCCTCCAAGAGAGGAAGCCCAAGAAACTCCCCTAGTCTTCGTCCGGCGAGCCGGAATAGAGATCTTCCAAACGGCTGCGGGCTTCTTCCAAGCTGGCCGAGCGAATCACCAGCAGAGGCTCTTCGGTGAGGTTGCCATCTTCATCCAGCAGCTCTGGGTGAGGGATCCGCTGGCGGGCGCGACGGGGAGAGGTCTTGCGCTCTTCCACGCCCAACGTGATGACATTGGCAACCAAGTTGCGCAGGGCCAAAAAGGCAATGGCCACAAAAGCGATGAGGTAGAGAATCTGCAGCATCACAGGTCAGAGGAGGGGTGAATCTGGCGAAATCGACGGCCCAATTCGGCACATTTCATCAGCAGGCGATGCCATTTTGCCATCAGCCCAGGGTCGATGCCAACCTCTTGATCGGACGCCTGATAAAGCGCTTCGGCCACCTGTATCTCCGCTTGAGCGTCCAGAACCTGTTCCAGCAAGGACTGCTGCTCCTCTGGGCTGATCAATTCCAGGGTCTCTTCCTGCAAAAAGCGGCGAGAACGCTCAAACCAGTAGCGGTAGTCTTCCAGCAGCGGCCCCAGAATCTCCCGCAACAGCTCGGCTTTGCTCATGGCCTGGGATCCCTCCACAACTGGTTTGGATGAGAAAAGCTTAGCAGAACTTAACCTTCTTTCGCCACAGGGGGGCAGGATTCCAGGTAGGCTTCCATCTCCAGCATCAAGGCTTCGATCTGGGGCAGCAGCTCTGGGGCCTGCTCTTGCCAGTAGCCCCGCTGGTGGGCTTCCAGCAGTCGCTCGCTCATGTCCCGCAGCGCCCAAGGGTTGTGGGATCGCAGGAACTCCTGGACTTGGGGATCCAATAGGTAGGCGCGGGCCAGCCCTGCGTACATGAAATCCGGCACAGCGTGGGTGGTGACATCGTAGGCGAAGAGATAGTCCAGGGTGGCGGCCATCTCGAAAGCGCCTTTGTAGCCGTGGCGCATAACACCGGCAATCCACTTGGGGTTGATCACGCGGGAGCGATAGACCCGGTCGATTTCTTCTGCCAAGGTGTGGATTTTAGGGTTGTGGGGGCGGGCGTGATCCCCAAAGTAGATCTGGGGGTTGCGGCCCTGGAGTGCCCGCACTGCGGCCACCATCCCCCCTTGAAACTGGTAGTAGTCATCGGAGTCCAGCAGGTCGTGCTCGCGGTTGTCTTGGTTGTGGAGCACAATTTGCAGGTGGGCCAATTGCCGCCGCAGGGCTTCGGGGGCCGGCTCTCCCTCGCCATCGGCCCGGTAGGCGTAGCTGCTCCAGTTGAGGTAGGCGCGGGCCAGATCCGCTTCTGTTTCCCAGTTTTGCGCCTCGATCAGCCCCTGTAGGCCGGCCCCATAGGCCCCCGGCTTGGAGCCGAAGATGCGCAGCCGCGCCCGCTCCGCTGCTGCTTGCGGTGGGATCCCCTGCTGTTGCCAGTAGTCAGTATCGGCCAACATCTGAGCTCGCAAGGGGTTATCGGCTTCCGGCTCCTCCAGATCGGCCACGGCCTGCACAGCTCGGTCAAACAGGGCAATCAGATTGGGAAAGGCATCGCGGAAGAAGCCAGAAATGCGCAAGGTCACATCCACCCGAGGACGCCCCAAAACGGCCACGGGCAGGATCTCGATATCCACCACCCGTCCCCCATCCCAGCGGGGTTTCACTCCCAGCAGGGCCAGGGCTTCGGCCCAATCGTCGCCGCCGGTGCGCAGGGTGGAAGTTCCCCAGACGGATAGCCCCAGACGACGGGGGTACTCCCCTTGCTCTTGCACGTAGCGCTCCACCACCCGCTCTGCCGCTCGCGCGCCAATTTGCCAGGCCGTTGGGGTGGGAATGGCGCGGATATCCACCGAGTAAAAGTTGCGCCCCGTGGGCAACACATCCACCCGGCCTCGGGTGGGGGCGCCGGAAGCGCCGCTGGGCACATAGCCGCCCCCTAGCCCATGCAGCAGGTTCTCTAGCTCCTGGGGAGTTTGCTGCAGGCGAGGGAGCAGATCCGTCTCGATCCAATGCAGCACCTGCCTGGCTGTCGGCCCCGGTGGCGGATTGTAAGGGATCCCCTGCAAACGCTGGGCAATCCACAGGCGGGCTTGTGCCTCCAGGGCGGCAACCCCATCTCCGATGTGGCGAAAGCGCTCCCCCTTGGGGCCTTGGGTCGGATTTTGGGAGTGGGGAAGCATCCTACCTCAGGTAAACCGCTGCCCCCAGCCCTACCAACATTTCTTCCGGGGTGATCTTGCCATCTTGGTTGGTGTCGAGGGCATCGAAGACGCGATCCGCCCCCATCCATTCCTCGCGGGTAATGTAGCCATCCCCATCCAGGTCGTAGACGCGAAACACGTCTTGGGCCGCATGGGTAATCACCACTTTGTTGCCCTCCAGCTTGTGTAGCCGCTCGGTGAGCAGGTTTTCCAACACCTCCAGCGCCTTGGAGAAGCCCTGGATCCCTTCTTCCAGCTTTTCTGAGGCCATGCGGTTTTCCCGGTGCATCTGGTCGAAGGTGGCTCTGTCCATCACCAGGCGGGGAATATCCATCTGCTTGGCTTTTTCTGGATCCAACTTGCGCTCCAGGTGACCCTCGGTGTTTTGCAGCTCCGCCAGCAGCGCCGGTGAGATGGTGAGAAGATCGCAGCCGGCCAACTCGATGATCTCCCCGATGTTGCGGAAGCTGGCCCCCATCACTTCCGTCGGAAAATCGTATTTGCGGAAGTAGTTGTAAATCTGGGTCACCGACTGCACCCCCGGATCTTCGGCAGGAGGGTAGCTCTCCCGGCCCGTGTGTTTCTTGTACCAATCCAAGATGCGGCCCACAAAGGGCGAGATCAGCTTCACCCCCGCTTCGGCGCAGGCGATGGCCTGGTGTAGGCCAAACAACAGGGTGAGGTTGCAATGGATCCCTTCTTTTTCCAGGATCTCGGCAGCTCGGATCCCTTCCCAAGTCGAGGCAATTTTAATCAGCACCCGGCTGGGATCCGCTCCTGCTGCCTTGTACAGCTCGATCAGATGGCGGGCCTTGGCGACCGTAGCTTCCGTGTCGTAGGAGAGGCGGGCATCCACCTCCGTCGAGACCCGGCCAGGAATGATGGACAAAATGCGCACGCCGAAGGCTACCGCCAATTGATCGATGGCATGGGCCACCACGGTTTTGATGTCGGCTTTGGATCCCAGTTCTTGGCGGGCCTTGAGCAAGGTTTCATCGACAATGCCCTGGTACTGGGGCATTTGGGCAGCCGCTGTGATCAAAGAGGGGTTGGTGGTGGCATCTTGAGGCTTAAAGCTCTCGATGGCGTTGATATCACCCGTATCGGCGACCACGACAGTCATCTGTCGCAATTGCTCCAGCAAGCTCTTGCTCATGTTCGGCTCCTTGAGATTGCGCTACGCGCCGCTTCTGCGACCTAGTTTCAGTGTTACCCATCCCATTCAGGGATCCCAGCAGATGTGAGATTGTCTTAATTCTCTTCTCTGGCCGGGTTCACCCCCACGGGTGTGGGGACAACTGGGCATACTCGTTTCAAACAAGATGAAGACCCTTCGCCGCTGACCCTCACCCCTTGCGGGCGAGGGGAGCTGGGGATCAACCAACCAGCTGTTCCACAGCCGTTTGCAATGACCAGGCAAAGCAAGGGGGAAACCCCAGAGGCTGCCTAGCCCGCCTGGCTGCGCAACTGCCGCAAGAGCCGCTCAAACTCCTCCGGCAGGGGAGCGGTAAACTGCATCGGCTGGCCTGTGCGCGGGTGAACAAAGGAGAGCTTCCAGGCATGGAGAGCTTGGCCGCTCAGTTTGACAGGGCTGGTTTTGCTCTGGGTGTAGAGGGGATCCCCGACAATCGGCAGGCGCAAATGGGCAGCATGAACCCGAATTTGATGGGTGCGCCCCGTCTCCAGCTCAAACTGCATCAGGGTGTAGTTGCCCAGGCGCTCCAGCACCTGCCAGTGGGTTACCGCCGCTCGCCCTTGGCCGGGGGGCAGGACGGCCATCTTTTGCCGATCCACCGGGTGCCTCCCAATGGGGGCAGAGACGGTGCCTTGGCTTTGGGCCGGCCGGCCAAACACCACCCCCAAGTAGATGCGCCGGGCGGTTTTGGCCTGGATCTGGGCTTGTAGGTGCTGGTGGGCCTGATCGTGTTTGGCGATCACCAGCGCGCCGGTGGTGTCTTTGTCGAGGCGATGCACAATGCCCGGACGCTGTTCGCCGTTGATGCCCGACAGGCGGGGACAATGGGCCAGCAGCGCGTGAACCAGTGTGCCGCTGGGATGGCCGGGAGCCGGATGCACTACCAGATCGCGGGGTTTGTTGAGCACAATCAGGTCGTCATCTTCGTAGAGAATGTCCAGCGGGATCCGCTCCGGCTCCAGTCTCGAAGGGGTAACCGCCGGGATCCGCACCTCAATCCGATCCCCCGTTTGCAAGGCGCGATTTTTATCCAGGCAGGGCTTCCCATTCAGCCAAACCTGCCCCGCCCGAATGAGCTGTTGCAGGCGCGAGCGAGACAAATCGGGGAGTTGCTCCGCCAAGCCTCGATCCAGCCGGGATCCCTGCTGTTTCTCGGTTACCGTTACCTGTCGAACCTCCACCGGCAGATCCTGGTGGCTTTCCATGCCCGACCGATTTGCCCTGTTGCGGAAACTGTCTTTTTTCATTGTGGCAGTTTGTTATTTTTGCTTGAAGTAAAAAAGGGCAAAGATTTGTGGCAACTTCGCCGAGGCAGCTTTCCCAGAATCCTGTTTGGTTCATCCCCTTTTGAGCCCTTTCTTCCCGATTTTCTGGGCATCGCAGCCGGAGAAAAAACCTCAGTAGAGTGAGAGTAAAGCCCATCGGGAGAAGCCGGGCCGACTTCTGGCCCAGAGGGAGTCTTTCTCTCGCACGCAATCGTCCTGAGGATGTCACCACAACATCGATTTCTCGATTGCAGATTGCGATGGGCTCAATCGTCCGAGGACAAGGGGTTCAATTCGCACAGGGAGGTGAGGCATGTCGGATAGAGCAACCGTGGGATCCCGGCCTCAACAAGACCCTCAGTTCTTGTCAGAGCTGCCTTTGGTCTTGCCACTGACGGAGGTGGGGCTGAGAGATATCGCCCAGGTGGGCGGGAAAAATGCCTCTCTGGGGGAGATGCTCCAACAGTTGGCTCCACAAGGGATCCAGGTGCCCACAGGATTTGCCACCACGGCCCATGCGTATCGCCAGTTCATCGCCTCTGCGGGTTTGGAGGAAAAGCTGCGCGAGATCTTTCGGGATCTCGACATTGAAGACGTGAACAACCTGCGCCATCGCGGCAAGGCTGCCCGCACCTTAATTCTGCAGACTCCCTTCCCCCCTCAGCTAGAGCAGGCCATCACGGAAGCCTACCAGAAGCTGTGCGAGCGCTACGGCCCCGACACCGATGTGGCAGTGCGCTCCAGCGCCACGGCAGAAGACTTGCCGGATGCCAGCTTTGCCGGCCAGCAGGAGACCTACCTGAACGTGCATGGGGTGCGGGCGGTGCTCAACGCCTGCCACCACTGTTTTGCCAGCCTGTTTACCGACCGGGCCATTTCCTACCGCCAAATCAAGGGCTTTGACCACTTTCAAGTGGCCCTTTCGGTGGGGGTGCAGAAGATGGTGCGCTCCGACCTGGCCTGTTCGGGGGTGATGTTCTCCATCGACCCGGAAACCGGCTTCAAAGACGCAGTGCTCATCACCGCCGCCTATGGTCTGGGGGAAAACGTGGTGCAAGGGATCGTCAACCCCGACGAATACGTGGTGTTCAAACCTACCCTCAAGCGGGGCCTGCGACCCCTTCTCTCCCGCAAGCTGGGCAGCAAAGCCCTGAAGCTCGTCTACGACGAGGGGGGATCCCGTTCCACCAAAAACGTGGCTGTCCCCGAAAGCCTGCGCAAGCAATATGCCCTCAGGGATGAGGAAATCCTCAAATTGGCCCAGTGGGCCTGCTTGATCGAGGAGCACTACTCGGCACAGCGGGGCCATTTCACGCCGATGGACATCGAGTGGGCCAAAGATGGCCTCACCGGGGAGCTGTTTATCGTGCAGGCCCGCCCCGAAACGGTGCAATCGCAAAAAGCGGCCAACCGGCTGACCACCTATCGCTTCACCCAGCCGGAAGTGCGGCCCGAACCTCTGGTGCGGGGGCGGGCGGTGGGCGAGGCCATCGGCCAGGGTACAGCCCGCCTTATCTTGGATGTGCGCCGCTCGGATCAGTTTCAGGCCGGCGAGGTGCTGGTGACCGAGAAGACGGATCCCGACTGGGAGCCCATCATGAAGAAAGCCAGCGCCATCGTCACCAACCAGGGGGGCAGAACCTGCCATGCGGCCATCATCGCCCGCGAGCTGGGGATCCCGGCCATTGTTGGCTGCGGCAACGCCACCCAGGTGCTCAGCTCCGGCCAGCCCATCACCATTTCCTGCGCCGAGGGAGAAGAAGGGCGGGTTTATCCCGGCTTGCTGCCCTATGAAGTGAGCGAGATCCCCCTGGAGAAGCTGCCCCGTCCCCGCACCCAACTGATGATGAATGTGGGCAACCCCGAAAAAGCCTTCGGCCTCAGCGGGATCCCTTGCGATGGGGTCGGGCTGGCGCGGCTGGAGTTCATCATCGCCAACCACATTCAAGTCCACCCGCTGGCTTTGCTCAACTATGAGCAGGCGGTGAAGGAGGAGCCTCGCCTGGCGGAGCTGACCGCCCAATATCCCGATAAGCCTGAATACTTTGTGGATAAGCTGGCCCAAGGGGTGAGCACCATCGCCGCCGCCTTCTATCCCAAGCCGGTGATCGTGCGGCTGTCGGATTTCAAAAGCAACGAATATGCCCACCTGCTGGGGGGATCCCGCTACGAGCCCCACGAGGAAAACCCGATGATCGGCTGGCGGGGGGCTTCCCGCTACACGGATCCCCGCTACCGTGAGGGCTTTGCCTTGGAGTGTCGGGCCATGAAACGGGTGCGGGATGAGATGGGCCTGACCAACGTGATCTTGATGATCCCCTTCTGCCGCACGCCGGAAGAGGGGCACAAGGTGCTGGAAGAGATGGCCCGCCATGGCCTGGTGCGGGGAGAAAACGGTCTGCAGGTGTACGTGATGTGTGAATTGCCCAGCAACGTCATCCTGGCCGACGCGTTTTGCCAGATCTTCGACGGCTTCTCCATCGGCTCCAACGACCTCACCCAGCTCACTCTGGGCCTGGATCGCGACTCAGCCCTGGTGGCCCACCTTTTTGACGAGCGCAACGAGGCCGTCAGGCGGATGATCGCCCAGGTGATCCAGACGGTGAAAAGCCATGGCCGCAAGATCGGCATCTGCGGGCAGGCCCCCAGCGACTACCCCGACTTCGCCCGCTTCCTGGTGCAGGCGGGGATCGATTCCATCAGCCTCAACCCCGATTCCCTGCTGAAAACCCTGCTGGTGGTGGCCGAAGCAGAAGCGGCTGGCGCCCGGTGAGCCCAAAGCCGGCCCAGGGACGTGCGCGGGGATCCCGTCTCCTGAGTTACAATCTCTTCTGCTGTGTTCCCATCCCCATCGATGATCCACGAACTCTCCATGCCGGCCCTCAGCTCCACCATGGAAACGGGCAAGATCATCACCTGGCTTAAGAACCCCGGCGACCGCGTGGAGAAAGGAGAAAACATCCTGGTGGTGGAGTCCGACAAAGCGGACATGGACGTGGAGTCCTTCCACAGCGGCATCCTGGCCAGTATCCTGGTGCCGGCAGGGGAATCAGCCCCGGTGGGCGCCCCCATTGCCCTGATTGCCGAAAGCGAAGCGGAAGTGGCCCAAGCTCAGGAAAAAGCCAAAGCCCTCGCTGCTGGCGTTACCCCTGCGGCTCCACCTAGCGCAGACCGCGCCTCTGCAGCTCAGCCGACAAGTCCTGCCCCTGCGGCAACCCCCACCTCTACACTGCCAAATGGATCGGATGGCGCCGGATCCCAGCGGATCGTGGCTTCCCCGCGGGCGAAAAAATTGGCGGAAAGCCTGGGGATCGATCTGCGCACCGTGCGCGGCTCCGGCCCCAACGGTCGCATCATAGCCGAAGACGTGGAGCGGGCAGCGGCCCTTTCCGCTCCTGCAGTGGCTGCCCCCTCTGCCCCAGCCCCTACGTCCCCAACTCCTGCGGCTGTCCCCTTGGGAGAAACGGTTCCCCTCAGCACTTTACAAGCGGCGGTGGTGCGCAATATGAACGCCAGCCTGGGCGTGCCAGTGTTCCACGTCGGCTACACCATCACCACCGACAACTTGGATCAGCTGTACCAACAGGTAAAGCCTAAGGGGGTGACCCTGACGGCCCTTTTGGTCAAAGCGGTGGCCCTGACCCTGGAGAAGCATCCCCTTTTGAATGCCAGCTACACAGAAAACGGCATCCATTACAAATCGGATATCAACATCGCCGTGGCCGTGGCCATGGAGGATGGCGGGCTGATCACCCCTGTCCTAAAGCAAGCCAACCGGCTGGATCTGTATGAGATCTCCCGCCGCTGGAAGGATCTGGTGGAGCGGGCGCGGCGTAAGCAACTGCAGCCAGAGGAGTACACCAGCGGCACCTTCACCCTCTCCAACCTGGGCATGTTTGGGGTGGATCGCTTCGATGCCATTTTGCCGCCCAACCAGGGATCCATTTTGGCCATCGGCGCTTCTCGCCCCACGGTAGTAGCGACACCGGAAAAAGCGATTGCCATCCGCTCCCAGATGCAAGTGAACCTTACCTGTGATCACCGCGTCATCTACGGGGCTCATGCGGCGGCTTTCCTGCAGGATCTGGCCCAGTTGTTAGAACAAAATGTGGGATCCCTGACGTTGTAGCCGCCCTGAAACCCGGCCTTGAGCCAATCTCAGAGTAGGGTTCTTCTCTCGCGCAACCCACAAGGTCGGGCAGCCGGCGAGGCCCCAGCGCTCAGGAGCTCCTCCTGGGAAAGCGCTGCATCAACTCTTGCACAGCCTCGGCATGGTAGGAGCTGCGGGTTAGGGGCGAAGACACCACCTGCAAAAAGCCCAGTTCCTCTCCCACCCGTCGCCAATGGTCAAACTCCTCTGGGGTGACATAGCGCTCCACCGGCAAGTGCTTGGGGCTGGGAGCCAGATACTGGCCCAAGGTGAGAATGTCACACCCTGCCCGGCGCAGATCCCGCATCACCTGCAAGATCTCCTCGGCTGTCTCTCCCAGACCCAACATCACCCCCGACTTGGTGTACAGGCCGGGATCCCATTGCCGTGCCAACTCCAACAGTTTGAGGGAGCGCTCGTAGTTCCCTTGCGGGCGTACACGGCGATAGAGGCGGGGCACCGTTTCGGTATTGTGGTTGAGCACCGTCGGTCGGGCTGCCAGGATCTGCTGCAGCGCCTGCCAGTTACCGCACAGATCTGGGATCAGGACTTCGATGGTCGTCTGGGGCATGCGGCGACGGATTTCCGCAATGCAGGCCACAAACTGGCTGGCTCCCCCATCGGGCAGGTCGTCCCGATTCACTGATGTAATTACCGCATGGCGCAACCCCAAGCGCTCCACTGCTTCCGCCACCCGCCGGGGTTCGGTGGCATCCAGGGGCAGGGGGCGTTTGGTGAAGTCGATATCGCAGTAGGGGCAGGCGCGGGTACAGGCCGGGCCCATGATCAAAAAGGTGGCGGTGCCGTTGGCAAAACACTCCCCCAGGTTGGGACAGGAAGCTTCTTCGCAAACCGTGTTCAGGCCCAAGTCCCGCAGCAGTTGCTGGACGGATCCCACCCGTTGAGGGGCCTTGGCCCGCAGCCAGGAGGGTTTGCCGCCAGGAGAAGAAGAAACAACGGTCAAAGAAGTGCTCCAGCACAAAACAGCAGCGACGGTATCACTCAGCTTAGCCTGCCATTTGGCCCCGTTGGAATTTGGACAAAGCCAATTTCCCGGCCCAATTGATCCCTGCCGCCTCGGAAGCACGACCCAAAACGCGGCATACTGGAAAGCAAATGTCGAGCGATAGGGATCCCACATGGTTGTTGCTGCTCCTCCCTCTCTGGAACAACTTGCCATCAACACGATTCGCTTTTTGGCGGTGGATGCTGTTCAGAAGGCCAACTCCGGCCACCCCGGCCTACCGATGGGAGCAGCACCCATGGCCTATGTGTTGTGGCAGCAGTTCATGAAGTTCAACCCCCGCAACCCCAAGTGGGTGGATCGGGATCGCTTTGTGCTCTCGGCGGGGCATGGCTGCATGCTGCAGTACGCGCTGCTGCACCTAACCGGCTTCGATGTAAGCCTGGAGGACATTAAGCAGTTCCGCCAGTGGGGATCCAAAACCCCCGGCCACCCGGAAAACTTTGAAACTCCGGGGGTAGAGGTCACCACCGGCCCGCTGGGGCAAGGGGTGGGTAACGCGGTTGGGCTGGCGATTGCCGAGGCCCATCTGGCCGCCCGCTTCAACAAGCCCGGCCACACCATTGTGGATCACTACACCTACGTGATCTTGGGGGATGGCTGCAACATGGAGGGGGTGGCTTCCGAAGCAGCTTCTTTGGCCGGCCACCTGCAACTGGGCAAGCTGATCATGCTCTACGACAGCAACCACATCTCCATCGACGGCAGCACAGAAATCGCCTTTACGGAAGATGTGGGCAAACGCTATGAAGCCTACGGCTGGCACGTGCAAAAGGTAGACGACGGCAACCACGACCTGAAGGGGATCGCCGAGGCCATCCAAAAAGCCAAGGAAGTCACCAACAAGCCTTCTTTGATCATTGTCGAGACCACCATCGGCTACGGATCCCCCAACAAGGCCGGCAGCGAGAGCGTCCATGGGGCACCCCTGGGGCCGGAAGAGGTGAAGCTCACCAAACAAAACCTGGGTTGGCCTCTGGAGCCGGAGTTTTACATTCCCGACGAGGTGCTGGCCCACTTCCGCCAGGCCATCGAAAAAGGGGCCAAGGCCGAGGCCGAGTGGAACGAGCGCTTCGCCGCCTACGAGAAGGCTTACCCCGAAGAGGCCGCCGAGTTCAAGCGCATCATGGCCGGGGAGCTGCCGGTGGGCTGGAAAGAAGCGCTGGCCCCCATTGCCGAAACCGGCAGAGAATCCACCCGCAACCTCTCCAAGTTTTGTCTGAATGCCTTGGCCAAAGCGGTGCCGGAACTGCTGGGGGGATCCGCAGATCTCGCCCACTCCAACATGACCTATTTAAAAGGGATCCCAGAGTTTCAGGCCGGCTCTTACGAGGGGCGTAACTTCCGCTTTGGGGTGCGGGAACACGGCATGGGAGCCATTGCCAACGGCATGGCGCTTCATGGAGGTCTCATCCCTTACGACGCCACCTTTTTGATCTTCACCGACTACATGCGGCCTGCCATCCGCCTATCGGCCCTCTCGCAAGTGCGGGTGCTGCACGTCATGACCCACGACTCCGTCGCCTTGGGAGAAGATGGCCCCACCCACCAGCCCATTGAGACACTGGCTTCCCTACGGGCTATCCCCAACCTCTATGTGCTGCGCCCAGCGGATGCCCGCGAAACGGTGGGATCCTACCAGGTGGCCCTAGAAGCCAAGACCACCCCTTCTGTGCTGGTGTTTACCCGGCAAGCCGTCAACCCGGTGGAAGGCACCTCTGTTGAAGGCGTAGCCAAAGGGGCCTATGTGGTGGTGGATGCCCCCAACCCAGAGCTGATCTTGATCGCCACCGGCTCTGAACTGGAGCTGGCAGTGAAAGCTGCCGCCCAACTGAAGCAGGAAGGCCGGGCGGTGCGGGTGGTCTCTATGCCCTGCATGGAGCTGTTTGAGGCCCAGCCCCAGAGCTACCGAGACTCGGTTCTGCCCCCCAACGTCACCAAGCGCGTCTCCGTCGAGGCAGGCTGCACCTTCGGCTGGCACAAGTACCTGGGGTTTGAGGGGGTGGCCATTGGCATCGACCGCTTTGGCGCCTCTGCCCCCGGCCCGGTGTGCATGGAGAAGTTCGGCTTCACGGTGGAAAACGTGGTCAACACTGCCCGCCGGCTGCTGGGCTGAGGGCACTTTACCCCTTCCTCGGCGCTTTCAAGGGGCTCAGCAGGGATCCCTTCTCTGCTGGGCTTTTTTCCCTGTTGAGCCTGCTGCCCAGCGGCGTGACCCGGACAGGCGTAGCGAACCTCGCATCAACCAATCAGCAGGACTTCCAAAGCATCCGGATCTGCTTCTTTCTGTAGGGCAGCCATGGCGGAGAACGCAGTCGAGGGCGGCTTCCTGCCCCGCAGACAACACCTTTGCCTTGAGGACATCTTCAACCATGGCGGGGATGATCCTTGAAGGCAAGTTGGAAGTCGAGCAGGCTGCCACCATCGCCTTGAAATCGCCTTGAAGAAGAAACTTTGGCTTCCGCCGCCGTGCTGAGGTGCTTGTGCCGGCTGCAGACACAAACAGCTTTGCCTACTGTTTGCCTACTGTAGGAACCCCGCCAGTAAAATCACCGCGGCTCCCACGGCAGCCAAAATCGTCAGCGCCCGGCCCGCGTCGGCACTGCCCTTCCACGAGAAGTTTTTCTCCGACTTTTTCGGTTCTGCTGGCATGGCCATGCCTCCCTTTGCATTCCCAACTCTAACTTAACTTCCCCCCCACGGGATCTTAGCTGGTTGGGGCATACCCTGGAAAAAACAGCAGCCATCTGGCCCGGCCAGCCGTTTTTGGGAACAATACAAGCAGGCAAGGGATCCAACTCCCACCAGTCTGGAAGAACATCCTGAGGCGAAAGCCATGAGCTATGCAGAACGGAGCAAAAGAATGGTTTTGACGTTGGCGACTCTGCTGGGCGGCTGGGTTGGCGGAGGGTTGTTGCAGGGATCCCTCTGGGTTGCCGCTCAGCCTACCTTTCAGACAGTGCCGTTGCCGCGCTTACCGGTGGGTGTCGATCAATTGGTTTTTAATCGCCCAGTGGCCCGCTTCAACCCCGACCTACCTGCCGAGCTGGTGATCCGCAATCGCACCGGTCTGCCTTTGGAATACGGCTTTACCGATCCCCGCCAGAAAGTCTCGGAACTGCCTGCAGGCGAAACGTTGCGCCTGAGCAACCTGTTGATCCCCAATTGCATGGCCATCAACACGCCGATGTTGGCTCCTGTGGGCTACCAGGTGAGCGTGGATCCCTTGAATGTGATCACCGTAGAGGTGCGGCTGGTCAACGATGTCTCCGGCGATCATTGCCTCGATCTGCAAGAGACAGGGGCTATTTTTGTGAATTGATATCAATAAACTGACATAAATCGATCGGCGATCGGCGGTCACGACACAAGTTAGTTGATCAAAGGGATCCCTTACATCCTCACCTACAGTCATCTTCTGGCCTTTGCCAGGATGGACATGGGATCCCACACGGTAGATGGCAGTTGACTTTGCCCGGTTTTGACGCTGGGATTGAGTCTATTGGAGAGCCGATCAGAGGTTTAGGCGTATCGACAGGGGCCATCCCCTGTGACAGGATTCGAACAGGATATCGAGGCCGATGTTCTGCCGGACTCTGTTTAGCCTTTCTCTGGGCTTGTTGCCTGTGTAGTCTGTCTGTACTCTATCTTTTTCTTGGATGGTCTCATGAGCGATAACTTGTATTCCTGGTTTCCCCGGGCCTTGGTGATCGGTGCTGCGGTTGTGGGGTTGTCGAGCTTGCCTGCAAGGGCTCAGCAAATTACGGATCCCAGCCCAGCTCAAGCGGCCACCAATGTTGAACCTACCTCCCCAATCTCGGCTTCTTTCCGCAGCCAAGATGGCGTCAGCGTGCGCCCGGAAACGGTGAGGGTTTTTGTGGATGGTCAAGATGTCACGTCCCAGTCGGTGATCACCCGCGATTTCTTCACCTATCGCCCTGCCCAACCTCTGCCGCCGGGGCGTCGGGAAGTCTTGCTGGAGTTCACCAATACCCAGGGGGTGACCCGCCGCGTGACCTGGAGCTTCACCGTGGGCAGCCCTGTCCGCGCTTCCATCGACCTGGTGGATCACAATGCCGGCAGTCGCCCCTTGGCAGCCGGGGAAATCCTGCTGGTTACCGTCAAAGGCACTCCTTCCAGCCGGGTGACGGTTTACCTCATCCAAGATGGACGGCAAGTGCAAACCCTGCCGGCTCAGGAAGTCTCCAGCGGCACCTATGTGGTGAATGCCCTAATCGAGGCGAAGGATACCACCCGTGAGGGGATCGTCGTCGCCCGCTTGGAAAATGGCGGCCAAGTGCGCTTCATGACCGCCGAACAACCGGCCCGCCTGATCGAAGGGGCCACCGGGGGCATCCAGCGGCTGACCACCCAAGAGGTTTCCGCCACGGTCAGCGCCCCCAGCCCCCTCTTGCCTCAGATCACCAACCTGCGGGATGGGGATCGGGTTTCCGGCTCTTCGTTTACACTGCAGGGCACTACAGCTCCCAATGCTTCGGTGCGGGTGAATGTAACGGCTTCGACCTCTCTGGGCGGCATCATCAGCGCCCAACAGACCGTGACCAACCAAACGGTGCAGGCAGATGCCCAGGGCCGTTTCACCATCACCGTTCGGCCTCCCATTCCGGCCTCTGGCACGGTGTATCAGGTGAATCTCACGGCCACTTCCGGCAACCAAACCAGCCCAACGGTAACCCTGCGCCTTACCCAGCAGTAGGGGTTCAAGGGATCCCAATCCATCCCGATAGCCTTCCCCCCACCCATCAAGGGATCTGGGCAGCCTTCCATGTCCAGCAGTTCAGACTTCCCTCTCTCCCCTGGGAGAAGGGCTGGGGGTGAAGGCTCTATCATCTTCAATTCCCAGGGATCCCTTGCCGGCTTGTAGGGGAGTTTTGGATAGAGGAGACTGCATTTGCCAGCGCCACAGGATCCCGGCCATGATCAAGGTGGGCAAAACGATCATCCCGACCACCACCGGTATTTGCTCCGGCAAGGCCAAGTAAGGGCCACCATATTTGATGGCTGTGCTGATCCCGGCGGCAGCCAGCATCAACTTCAGGGCAAACCAGACTGTTTTTTGATTCATGATTTATGGTCACTAAATTCACGATGGGCTGGGGTTGCTGACCATGGCAGTGAGAATGCCGGCAATGGTTTCCAGCTCCTCAGGTACCCGATACAGCGTTAAGTCTTGTTTGATCATCTGCTGATGGGCAAGAATTTGTCCGAACTGCCAGATAGACCCCATCGTCACTGCACCGTAGATCTGAGCCTGCTGCTCCACCTGCGCCAGGGCAATCATTTCTACAGCCATTTGCACAAAGGCTCGCGTTAGATCGTCCTTTTTGGCTTCAACCACCAGCAGGATGTTCTTCCCTCGCAACAGATAATCGAGGCTGCCCTTCAACCAATTGTTGACCATCAGGGGATACTCCAGCCGCAAAGGAACTCGACAATGGAGAGCCACTTCGGTCATCACAGGAGCCACCAGCAATTCCCGCCGCGCTGTTTCGCTGGTGAGGCTAACCAAAGGTAACAATTGTCGGATCCGATCTTTCAAAACTGGGGTTTGCGGCGGCGCAGGGGCAACAGGCCATGTCCACTCCCCAATTTCCAGTCGATAGCCAAACTGAGCCAAGATTTCATCCGGCTCGTAGGGCATCTCAAAATAAGAGCGAAAAGTATAGGATTCGTCTTCTTTAAGAATGGAGATGTTCAGCATGGAGTTCAGGAGAAACCACGCTCAGTCTGGCACAGCTAGGGCTGCTTCAATCCGCTCTTTCAGGGTGGTCACCACTTCTTCAATGGGAATTTCCGTGGCTTGGCCGCTGGCCCGCTCGGTGAGTTCCACCTTGCCCTGTTTGAGGCTGCGCCCTGTGGTGATGCGGTAAGGGATCCCGATCAGATCCGCATCTTTGAATTTCACCCCGGCCCGCTCGTCCCGGTCATCCCAGAGGGTCTCGATGCCGGCAGTAGCGAGATCCTGCACCAGTTTCTCTGCCACGCTCATCTGCTCGGGGTCGGAGATGTTGGGCACCACCACCACTACGTGATAGGGGGCAATGGCCACGGGCCAGATGATGCCATTAGCATCGTGGGATTGCTCCACCGCCGCCTGGGCCAAGCGCGATACTCCAATGCCATAACAGCCCATCCACAGGGGCTGCTCGGATCCCTGCTCGTCGGTAAAGGTGGCCCGCATTGGCAGCGAGAACTTGAGGCCTAGCTGAAAGATATGGCCGATCTCGATGCCACGGGCCGTTTCCAGGATCTGGTCGGGGTTGAGCAAACACCGATCCCCCGCCTGTGCCTTGCGCACATCCACCACTTCCGGCAGGGGATATTGCTCGCCCCAGTTGGCCCCCACCACGTGCTGCCCCACCTGGTTGCCGCCGGTCACAAAGTTCTGCAGCAGGGCTGCCGTCTGGTCGGCCAAGCGCAGGATCTGGGGGGCAAGGTTTTTTTGCCGGCCCAGACAGCTATCCGGCAAGTCGGGGGCAATGTAGCCCACCGGGATGGGATCCCCCTGCCAACTGTTTTGGATCTCGGCATCGGCCAAGGCGAGCTTGAGCAATTTGCTGGCTTGGTAGCGCTCTGCCAGGCGGCTGAGGTGGTTGGCCAGTTTGACCTCATTGACTTCTTGATCCCCACGGATGCTCAGTAGCACTGCCACCCGCAGGCCGTTGTCGTAGAGGGCTTGGTAGAGGACGTTTTTAACGATCAGGGTAGAGGAGATTTTTAGGAAAGCGGCCAGCTTCTCGATGGTTTCGGTTCCCGGCGTATCCAGAACCTGGAAGGCGGTGTAGGGAGACTCTGCCGCTGGCGGCGGGATGGAGACGGCCTTCTCTACATTGGCAGCATAGGAGCCATCGGGCGTGTAGAGAATCTCATCTTCTCCGGCAGAGGCCAGCACCATAAACTCCTGCGAGGCCGCCGATGGCCCCCCGATCGCCCCGGCATCAGCATCCACCACGCGAAACTCCAGCCCACAGCGCCTGAGGATGCGGCTATAGGCTCGGTACATATCCTGGTAGGTCTGGCGCAGGCTTTCCTCGTTGGCATGGAAGGAGTAGGCGTCTTTCATGATGAACTCCCGCCCTCGCATCAGGCCAAAGCGGGGTCGAATCTCATCCCGGAACTTGGTCTGGATCTGGTAGAGCGTCTGCGGCAACTGGCGATAGGAGCGGATGAGATCCCGGGCCAGCAAGGTGATCACCTCCTCATGGGTGGGGCCTAGGGCCTGCTCACGTCCCTGGCGATCCTTAAGGGCAAACATGATCCCTTCCGCCTGGGTGTACACCTCCCAGCGGCCCGACTCCCGCCAGATCTCTGCCGGCTGCAGCTGGGGCAAAAGACACTCCTGAGCGCCGATGGCGTTCATCTCCTCCCGGACAATCTCCGAGATCTTTTGCAGCACCCGCCAGAGGAGCGGCAGATAGGTGTAGATCCCTGGGGAGAGCCGCCGGATAAAGCAGCCCCGCAGCAGCAATTTGTGGCTGGGCAGCTCGGCCTCAACGGGATCCTCCCGCAGCGTTACAAACAGCATCTGGCTCAGTCTCTGGCTCTGTTGCATCCATTCCCCCCTCTGAGGACTCCGTCCCGCTTACGCGATCAGCTCAAATTTTCCCTCCCTGTCTGGGATCCCCTGCCCGAGAACACAGGCCTGACCGGCAGGCCAACCTGAAGTGCCTTGATGAAGCTAGACAGAGGCCAGCGTCCGCCGCTTGGTGACCATCTGGTACACCTCGATGATGTCGCCTTCCTGCCAGGATTGGAACTTGTCGATGCCGATCCCACACTCGAAGCCGGCAGCCACCTCCCGCACGTCGTCCTTGAAGCGCTTCAGAGAGTCGAGACGACCTTCGTAAACCACCTCCCCTTTGCGACGAACTCGCACCAGAGCATTGCGCTGCACCTTGCCCGAGAGCACATAGCTGCCGGCAACCGCACCGCGCCCGATGGGGATCACCAGGCGCACTTCCGCTTGGCCCAGCGGCTCCTCCACTTCTTCCGGCTCCAGCAAGCCCTCCATCGCTGCCCGCAGATCGTCCAGCAGGTTGTAGATGATGTCGTACTCCCGCACGTCCACACCCTTGTCATCGGCAGCCTGACGGGCGCCGGGGGCCAGGGTAGTGTTGAAGCCGAGGATGATGGCGTCGCTGGCCGCAGCCAAATCCACGTCGGTTTCCGTGATCTCGCCAGGAGCCGCCAGCAGAACCCGCAACTGGACTTCCTCTTGGGGCAAATCCCGCAGCGCTGTCTGAATGGCCTCGGCGGATCCCTGGACATCCGTCTTGATGATCAAGTTCAACTCCTTGAGCTGACCTTCTTGGGCTTTGGCGGAAACGCTACCCAAGCTCACGCGACGAGACAGCAGCGCCTGTTGTAGACGGGTTTGCCGCAGCACCTCCGCCCGCTCTTGGGCAATGCGACGGGCCTCTTTTTCGTCGGTGTAAACCTGAAACTCATCCCCGGCTGCCGGGACTTCATCCAGGCCTAGCAGTTGTACCGCCGAAGAGGGCCCAGCTTCCTGCAACCGCTGGCCGCGATCGTCCATCATCGCCTTGACCCGACCCAGAACGGCCCCGGCCACCAGGGTGTCTCCGACCCGCAGAGTGCCATTTTGCACCAAGAGGGTAGCCACCGGCCCGCGGGCTTTGTCCAAGTGGGCCTCGATCACCGTGCCGCGAGCGGGACGATTGGGGTTGGCCTGCAGCTCCGCCACATCGGCCACCAACAGGATCATCTCCAGCAGAGCATCCAGGTTACGGCGGGTGAGAGCGCTCACCTCCACCATCGGGGTATCCCCACCCCACTCCTCTGGCAATAGGCCATGCTCCGCCAACTGCTGCTTGATGCGCTCCGGCTGGCTGCCGGGTTTGTCGATCTTGTTAATGGCCACGATGATCGGCACCTGAGCCGCCCGCGCATGGCTGATCGCTTCCAGAGTTTGCGGTTGTACCCCATCGTCGGCGGCCACCACCAAAACCGCAATGTCGGTGACGCGGGCTCCCCGGGCGCGCATGGCGGTAAAAGCCTGGTGGCCAGGAGTATCCAGGAAAACGATGCGCCGCTTCTGGCCTTCAAAGTTCACATCCACATGGTAGGCACCGATGCGCTGGGTGATCCCGCCAGCCTCTCCCTGCGCCACTTTGGTGTCGCGGATGGCATCGAGGAGGGTGGTTTTGCCGTGGTCCACGTGGCCCATGATGGTCACCACCGGCGGACGCGAGACCAGATGGTCGATGTCCTCCACATCCAGCATTTCGGTTTTTTTGGCCTCGGGTTCTGCCTCGGGTCGGCGAATCTCATAGCCCAACTCTTTGGCCACCGACTCGGCCAGCGACTCATCCAAGACCTGGTTGATGGTCACCATCACCCCCTTGAAAAAGAGGGTTTTGATGATCTCGGTTTCGGCCACACGCAGGCGGTGGGCCAATTCCTGAACGGTGAGGCTGCCATCCAAGAGCAACACCTTCTCTTCGGGCAAGGGCTCTGTCCCGCTGGCGCGATCGGCAGCACCAGCTTCAGCGGAGGTGGGTTGCTGCTGCGAACGAGCAGCAGGGCGGGGGCGGGCGGTGGGAGCAGCCGTTGCCGCGGGTGGGCGATAGGAAGGAGGCTTGGCGGTGGGGCGAGCCAAGGGCTTGAGGGCGTTTAGCTCAGCCTGCTTGACCGCTGAAATGATGGTCATGGGATCCAAATCCAAACCATCTCCATCTCCTTCCCCCCGTCTCCGACTGCGTTTGCGTTTGGCTTGAGCGCGGGCAGCCCGTCGGTTAAGAGCTTGCAACTCCTCGTCCTCTTCTTCTTCCGTTTTGCGCTTGACCTTGGGTGGGGTAGGTCTTACAGGAGCCTCTACCAACACCGGGCTGGGACGTTCCCCAGGGATCCTCTCTGGCAAGGGAGAGGCGGCATCTGGCTCAGGGGGAGCTGGCTTGGCCACAGGACGGGTAGGGGGCCCCACCAATTCCATCCGCCGCTGCGGACGAGGGGCTTCACCGGCTTTGCCGCTGCTGGAACGGTTTTCCTCAGTCACCGGAGAACGCGTGCCAGGGCGAACAGGTGCGCCCACCAGTTGTGGACGCGGTCGCTGCGCAGGTGGAGGAGAAGGAGCTTTTTCTTCCGCAGGCTGAGGGGCACGGGCGCGGCTGGGGGATGGTGCTTCTGAAGGGCTGGGGCGACTGAGCTCGGGAGCTTTTTGCGGCGGTTCAGGCCGCTCTGCCGGCAGTTCTGCCTCGGAGGTAGCTCGTCGAGGGGGGGTGAGCACAGTTGGGCGCTTGGCCACAGAACTGGGCTCGGAGCTGCTGGCTTTGGCTGCGGCAGGTTCAGGGCGAATGGGGGGGGGTGCCGGTTGAGAAGCCGTCCCCGGCTCTTGGGTGGCCTCAGACGAGCGGACAGGAGGGCTAACTTGCCGCCGCGGCGGGCCTATGAGCTGAGCACCACCGCTGGCAGATCCTTTTTCGGGGGAGACTCGCTCAGGTCGAGATGGCGAGGGCTTGGCAGCCGGCGGAGTTTCAGCCGTCTTGGCCTCGCCAACTGGGGCTTGCTGCTGAACGGGCGCGGGCCGACGAATGCCGACGATCGCGCTGGCGGTGCCGGGAACTTTCTGCTGAGGGCGCTCACTGGCTTTAGCTTCAGCAGGAGGCTCCGGCGGGAGGTTTTCAGATGGGGGTTTGGGCCGGGGTCGAGGAGGCTTCACAATGCGGGAGGCGCCCAGCTTGCTGCGCACCAACTCAGCCTGCTCCGGAGAAATGGTGCTGCTGTGGGTTTTGAAAGGGATCCCCAGTTGCTCACAAATCTCCAGCACCTCCCGACTGTCACGCCCCATCTCACGGGCAATGTCATAGAGTCGAACTTTGTCGGTCATTCGTCTGCTAGCCTCTGCTCCTTTCTCCTCGTCAGTTTTACTCTCCAAGTCAATGGGAACCCGGTTATTGGGTTGAGCCGAACCTTTTGGGCTTGCGGGGGCTTCCTCCGGTGCATCGAGAGCAGCTTGGCGATCCTCTAGAGATCCGGACTGGAGGGAACCCAGGTCTGAAGCTGCTCTGGCAACATCCGCAGGGGACATCCAGTAGGGCAGCCGGGGAAAGAATAGATGGAAACAGCGCCTCCAGAATAACCTCTCTGCAGCTCCTCCAGCCTGACCTCAGTTTTCCGGCCAACTCCCATTCTGACAATTGAGGGGGGCTGTCGTGTAGTTCGCAACCTGATGAACCTAAAAGGGCGTTTAAATATCTTACCTATGTTTGGGAATACCTCTGAGGCTCAGGCTTTTGGAGGAGATGCCCCTGGCAATCCTGCTCAAGAGAATCCAACAGCCGTTGAAACAACGAGTCAGGCACCGGTGCCTTGAGAGCTCTGCTGATTTGCTGCTTGCGTCGGGCTGCCTGCAGACATTCCAGCCGACGACAGACATAGGCAGAACGCCCCATACCCTCATCCAAAAGCACTTGGTGGGAATCAAATTGCCTGACCAGCCGCCACAGTTGTGAGCGAGGAAACAACTGGCGACAGCCTACACAACGGCGCAGCGGATCGGCACCCGGCAAAAGACTCTATCCTGCTGATACACTACAAGCAAGCTCTATCCAGCCTACTCCAAATCTGGCGCCTGCGATCGCAGAAACTCAAAGAAATACTCCACCAACTGGGGATCCCGCCACCCTCTGGCTGTTTCTTCCCGCAAAATGTCTATAGCCTCTTGAGCAGTGAAAGCTCGCTTGTAAGGTCGCTCCGAGGTGAGGGCGTCGTAGATGTCGATGATCTGGAAGATACGGGCCACCAGAGGGATCTCTTCCCCCTTGAGGCCGTCGGGATAACCGCTGCCATCCCAACGCTCGTGGTGGTGACGGATGAGGGGCAACACCTCTTTCATGGTGCGTAGTGGGCGGCAGATTTGCTCCCCGATCAAGACATGGGATTTCATCACCTCCCACTCTTCCGGGGTATGTTTGCCTGTTTTACCCAAGATGGCATCGGGTATGCCCACTTTGCCGATGTCGTGCAGGTAACCTCCCCACATCAGCACCTTGATCAGGGGACGGGGCAGATGTAAAAACTCGCCGAAGCTCTTGGCCATTTGTACCAAGCGCTCACAGTGATCCCCGGTGGTGGGATCCCGGCTTTCCACACTGCGGGCAATGGCGAACAAAACCTGGGCAGCATGATCCAAGTCTTCATTGAGGTGCTTTTGGCGAACGAGGGAACGCACCCGCGCCAACAATTCCGACTCGTCAAAGGGCTTGCTCAAGAAATCATCTGCCCCAGCTTCAATACCGCGCACGCGATTTTTGCGATCGCTGGCCGCTGTAATCAGCACCACCGGGATCAAACGCGTCTCGTCATTGGCTTTGATGCGCCGACAGACCTCGAACCCATCCAACCCCGGCATCATCACATCCAGCAAGATCAGATCCGGCTGGAAGGTTTTCAACATCTGCAGGGCTTGATTGCCGTTTTCGGCCTCGCTGACCCAGTAGCCAATGCTCTCCAGCAGATCCCCCAGCAGCAGGCGGCTGTTGGGCTGATCATCCACGACCAAAAGGTGACCAGCCTCAGCCTGATCCGCAAAAGGTGTGACAGGGATCCCAGCCGTTACGGGCATCTTGGGCATCTCGAGTTTGGCAAGTTGGGCGCAGGAGGAGCCGGTCACCGCACAATTCCAGTTGCAACACTTCTACAGTAATCCCATCAGAGAAAAAAGAGCATCAGGCTTTACACTGAGCTGCTCTAAGAAAGGGAAGGGGTTTTTCCCACCAATCCAGAACTTTGTGAGCACCTGTACAGAGCCTAGATATCCTGGAAGCCTCTTTCTGTTTAGTCTGATACAGATGCTTCGGAGAGTGGATGCCCCACCCAACTCCCCAGGCTCCCACGTCAGCGCACTTGGCCATTTCCACTGGCCGGTTAAGTACCGTTTTTAACAAAGGAGGGGCGCGGGGAGCTATAAGTCCCGCCCTGTATGCAAAGCATCAGCGTCGGGATACATGGACTCCCCGCACTTGTCGATTCTCT
>NZ_JBSSCV010000033.1:0-29720 GCF_054060065.1 Thermostichus sp. MS-CIW-37
CTCATCCAGACTTTGCCCCAGTACACTTATATGGAGGCGGGCTTTCCTCCCGGCACCAAGCCTGCGGCTATGGTGCGGGCCTCCAGCCCGAAAATAGGTGAGGTGGGATCCCTGGTCAGCTTGCGTGGGGTTGGCAAGCGCTACCCCAGCCCGTCTGGGGAATTGGTGGCGCTGCGGGATATCAATCTGGAGGTGCAGCGGGGCGAGTTTATCGCCTTGATTGGCCCTTCCGGTTGCGGCAAAACCACGCTGCTGCGTATTTTGGCGGATCTGGAGCAGCCCAGCGAGGGATCCGTGTCCATTGCAGGACGAAGCCCCCGACAGGCCCGGCAGGAGCGGCTCTACGGCTATATTTTCCAGGCCCCGACCCTGCTGGAATGGCGCACGGCTTTGCAGAATGTGATGTTGCCGCTGCAGGTGATGCACCTCTCCAAACGAGAGCGTCAGGAGCGGGCCAAAGCGATGTTGCAGCGGGTGGGGCTGGGGAACTTTTTGCACAGCTACCCCTGGCAACTGTCTGGAGGTATGCAACAGCGGGTTTCGCTGGCGCGGGCCTTGGTCTTTGACCCCGAGCTGCTGTTCATGGACGAGCCCTTTGGGGCCCTAGACGAGATCACCCGCGAGAAAATGAACCTGGAGCTGCTGCGCCTCTGGGAGACTACCCAAAAAACCGTCTTTTTCGTTACCCACTCCATTCAAGAGGCGGTATTTCTCTCCACCAGAGTGGTGGTGATGACCCCCAACCCCGGCCAAATTGCCAAGGTGATCCCGGTAGATCTCCCCCAGCCACGCGGCTTCGAGACCTGGCGCTCCACCCGCTTCTTTGAGCTGACAGGAGCAGTGCTGGAAAGCTTAAGGGAGGTCTTCCGCCAGGACTGACCCCCTGCAAGTCAATTCCAGCAAGGGTAGGATGAGACAGAGCCGGCCTCAAGCCCCCCTTGGGATCACCGACGCGATGAGCAGCACCCGTTATCCGTTTGAGCGTGTTCGCGAGCACTTGCTCTTCCAATCTTTGGAAGATGCCGAGTGGAAGGCATTGACGGCAGCCCTGTTGCCCAGCCGCTTTTCCCCAGGCCAGGTGATCTTCCAGGAAGGGGATCCCAGTAGTGACCTGTACATGATCCTCAGTGGAGTGGTGGAGCTGCGTCGCCAGTACGTGCGACATCCAGGAGATTATTGGCTGGCCACGCTGCACGCCGGGCGCTTGTTTGGGGAACTTTCTCTGCTGACGGGGCGGCGGCGCTCCTTTACGGCAGTGAGCATGACCGAGGTGCAAACCCTACGCCTTTCCACCGAAGGGCTGATCCTGCTGCCTCTGGAAGTCCAGGTGAAACTCTACCGCGCCTGGAGCCAGATCATCAGCGAGCACCTTTACTGGCTGGATAGTATGTTCACGGATCTGCTGGAGCAGCGAGGGGTAGAAAATGTAGCCTCGGCTATGGCTCTGCTGCACCAGCGCTATCCCGCTTGAAAGAGGCTCAATCCCTGCTCCGCATAGGTTTGCAGGTCAACGTCCACGAAGACAACCCCTTGGATCCCAAATTTTGTCTTCAGAATGTTCAGGGGTTGCGATATCATGTGCTAAGCAGCAGCCCCCAAGAGATTTCAAGCAGCGAGGTCAGGAGCAGTGGTTAGGGTAGCCATCAACGGGTTTGGTCGCATTGGTCGCAACTTTTTGCGCTGTTGGCTGGGTCGCTCCCAGTCCAACCTGGACATTGTTGCCATCAACGACACCTCAGATGCTCGCACGGCTGCCCACCTGCTCAAGTACGATTCCATCCTTGGGCCGTTGCAGGGAGCAGACGTTGAGCCTGCAGAAAACGGTTTGGTGGTGAACGGCAAGCACATCCATGCCGTTTCCGACCGCAACCCCAGCAACCTGCCCTGGAAAGAGTGGAAGGTGGATCTTGTTATCGAGGCTACAGGTGTTTTTGTCGACTACCAGGGCGCCTCTAAGCACATAGAAGCGGGAGCCAAAAAGGTGGTGATCACCGCTCCGGCCAAGGGGGGAGACATTCCCACGTTTGTCTACGGTGTTAACCAGCACACCTACGACCCGGTGCGCCACAACATTGTCAGCAATGCCAGTTGCACCACCAACTGCCTCGCCCCGATCATCAAGGTGTTGCTGGACAAGTTCGGCGTCCTTCGCGCCACCATGACCACCACCCACAGCTACACCGGCGACCAGCGGATTTTGGATGGGGGCCATCGTGACCTGCGGCGGGCGCGGGCAGCAGCGTTGAGTATGGTGCCCACCACTACCGGGGCGGCCAAGGCGGTGGCTTTGGTGATCCCGGAGCTGAAGGGCAAGCTGAATGGGGTGGCGGTACGGGTTCCCACGCCCAATGTGTCTCTGGTGGATTTGGTGGTGCAGACGGAGCGGCGCGTGATTGCCGAGGAGGTAAACGCTGCCCTGAAGGAAGCCTCAGAAACTACGATGAAAGGGATCCTCGCCTATTCGGACATCCCGCTGGTCTCGATTGACTATCGCGGCCACGATTGTTCGGCCATTGTGGATGCGGAGATGACCAGTGTGCTGGATGGGGATCTGGTGAAGGTGATGGCTTGGTACGACAACGAGTGGGGCTACTCCCAGCGGGTGGTGGATCTGGCCGAGTACATGGCTGCTCACTGGGTGGAGTAGGCTGCTTCGGTTGGCTTCCCCATCATTCTCCCATCAAGAACTGGGCAAAAACCTGCCAGCGCTTGCCGTCGTGGAGGAGAAGCGTCAAAGCCGACGCCGTGAAGGAACTTTGAAAAAAACGGGTCTTGAACTGCGGCCAAGCGGCGCGAAAGTGGGCGGGGGTTAGATCTCGAAAGGCAACGGTCATGTGGGGCACGAACGGACGGCCCTGAGCGGTTGTCTCTTTCTGGTTGAGAAGGATCCCCATGTGGTGATGGGCTTGAGCTTGTAGCCGCTGCAGTTCTGGGGAGGGCACGACATGGATAAAAATGACGCGCGGTGCGAAGGCCCCAAAGCCGGATAGCTGGATGGAGACGGGGGTCTGACGCCTGGCAAAGTCCTCTAGGGATCCCGTCAAGGCTGGCAGCTCGGAACTGGGCCACTCGAACGGCGGCACCAGGGTGATGTGGGGGGGAGAGCGCAGAGCTGCTCGGCTGGCAAATTGCTCTGCAAACTCTTGCTGGATGGCCGTCACCTGCTCTTGCAGTGCCGGAGGGGGAAGCAGAGCAAGAAACAGTCGCTGCTTGGGGTTATCCACCAGCATCGGTAAGAACCTAGAGAACAGGGGATAATGCAACTGTAGCCAAGCCCAAACATCTTGTTATGTCGCGTCCTGTCGCTTCTTCCCCTATCCTGGATCCCTCCTCGGCAACCGGATCCCCAGGCCAAGCGCCTCAGCCGGCTCCCATTCCGCCCTACCAGTGGCATTTGTTCCTGTGTGCGGATCAAACTAAGCCCAAATGTTGTGAGAAAGCTGTGGGATTGGAAGCCTGGGACTATTTAAAATCGCGGATCAAAGAATTGGATCTGGAAATCGGGAGCGCCGGATCCCTGCGGGTGCACCGCACCAAAGCCAACTGCCTGCGGGCGTGCGACTATGCTGTTCCCGGCCCTGTGCTGCTGGTCTATCCCGGTGGGTTTTGGTACCACTCGGTCACGCCGGAGGTGGTGGAGGAGATTCTTCAAAAGCACATCTTGGGAGGGATCCCTGTTGTTGAGTATCTGGTAGCCCAAGATACCCTCAGCGCCCCTGATCCAAAAGGGCATGGATAGCCTGCACGCACTCTGCCGTCACCTGCTGCAAATCGGCCTTATCGCTGGAAGCAGGGGGGGGAATCACGTCGCCAATGCGCACCGTGATGGGGCAGAACAAACGCGGCCACCGGGATCCCTTGGGCAGCACTTTCTCGGTACCCCAGAGGGCCACAGGCAACAGAGGGGTTTGCGTTCGCGCTGCAACCAGAGCCGCTCCCAAGTGGGGGTGAGGAATGCGGCCATCGGGGGTACGAGTGCCATTCAAAAAGATCCCCACCGCCCATCCCCGCGCCAAGGCTGCTTCTGTGGCTCGCAAGGCAGCGCGGTCGGAGCCGCCTCTTTTGACCGGATAGGCCCCGTAGAGCTGAATCGCTTGCTTCAACCCCGGCACCCGAAACAGCTCTTCCTTGGCCATGAAGGCCACCGGGCGGCGCACCGCATTGGCCACCAGCGGCGGATCCAAATGGCTGGCGTGGTTGCTGACGACGATGAGGGATCCCTGGCGAGGCACGTTTTCCTGCCCATAGGTGCGCCCAAAATACAGTCCCCGAAACAAGGGGTTGACCACCAGCCACTTGAGCAGCCAGTAGGCCAACCAATCCCGGCGGCGATAACCCATCTGTGAGTCCAACGATCCCTGCCACTCCGGCAGCAGTTCCCTCTCTGAGTGTAGTGGAGGGTGGGTGCTGAAGGGGATCCCTGGGCTTCAGCTCTCCAAATCGGGATCCTCACCCAAAGCCCGCAATCTTGCCGCCAGACGCTCCGCCCGTTGATGTTCTCGCTCTGCCCTTTGGCGTTCTTGCTCGGCCCGTTCCCGCTCCAACTCAGCCCGTTCATCGCCGGTCAGCAGCAACTGCCCTTGGGCATCACACCAGCGCAGCCAGCGAGCTTGTTTCCCCTCAAAAACGCCTTCCCACACCGTCAGGCCCAGCCCCACCTGTTCTAGCCAGGTCTCGGTCATTTCCGCGTAGTGGCGGCCCCGCAGTTCGAAAATGCGCAACTCCTCTGGCCCCAGCTCATGATTGGGATCGAAGACCGCGTAGTAGCTAACTCGCATCTGCTCATAACGGCTCAGCTTGCCTTCCAGCTCGTCGCCTTCGCGGTTGGAGACGATCTCGATCACCACATCCGGCGGCTTGTCAAATTGCCAGAGCAGGTAGCAACGGTTTTGCTTCTCCCACCATTGCTCCGGCACCGTGACGTCCAGGCTGAGAAAAACATCCGGCACAATCGGGGGCCGACCGATGGCGGTGTAGATGCCTACATTTGCCGCTGCTAAAAAGGTTTTGCCGCGCAAAGCGCTGTAGAGAGCCCCTGTCAAGAGGCGCTGCTGCTTTTCGGAGGCGAAATTATCCACCGGGGTATCGTCCTCCGTCACAAGGTCGGCAACGTCGGGAACCAGCAGTTCAGTATCCATGGGCAGATGGGGGTGGGGATGCCAGTGATCTTAGCCGCTCACCTCAGGGATCCTCTGCTCCCTGAGAAACAGAGAAAACAGAGTCCTCGAGCAAGCCCAGGTACAATCGAGAAAGCTTTACTTAACGATGATTTCTTTTTCTTCGCTGCTCGATGCAGATCGACATCCGTCCTGCGGAAAACTCGGACAGTGCGGCTCTGCTCCACATTTTGCAAGTGGTCTTTGCGGAGTATCCAGGCTGTGTATTGGACATCGAAGAGGTGCCGGAGTTGCTTCAGCCTGCCACAGCTTTCGCGGAGATGGGGGGATCCCTTTGGGTGGCGCAGCATCAGGATCAAGTGGTCGGCTGTGTCGGCCTTGTGCCCGATGGGATCCCTGGGCGCATGGAGCTGAAAAAACTCTACACTCTGCCCGCAGTGCGCGGTCGGGGTTTGGGTCGGCGTTTGATTGAACAGGCCGAATTTGCGGCTCGGCAGCAGCAGGCGGACTCTCTGCATCTGTGGACAGATACTCGCTTCACGACGGCTCATCGGGTTTATGAGCGGCTCGGCTATGTGCGTCTGCCGGAAATTCGTGAATTGCACGATCGCAGCAACTCTGTGGAGTATCACTACGAAAAGCGTCTCCGTTGAGGGTCGGGCTGTTGAACTGTGATGCGTTGGTGATTGGCTGTGGAGTGGTGGGCTGTGCCATTGCCTACGAATTGGCCACAGCTGGGCTGTCGGTCATTGGAGTGGATGCCGGGGAGCCGGCCTCAGGCGCCGCGGGCGCGTCGCTGGGGGTGTTGATGGGGATCTGCAGCCGCCAGCCTAGCGGGGAGGTGGTGCAGTTGCGTCTAAAAAGCCTGGAGCTGTTCGATCCCCTAATCGCGCGGCTGGAGGAAGACCTGGGCCGGAGTTTGCCCGTCAATCGGCGCGGCATTCTCAAACTCCTCAGGGAGGAGGAAGTGGAAGCTTGGCAAGAGACCCTGGCGGCCCGCCGACAAGCAGGTTACCGCCTAGATCTGCTCAGCCCTGCCGAAGTGGGATCCCTGCAGCCCGGCCTGCGCAGCGACCTGGCGGCGGCCATCTACTCTCCCCAGGATCGACAAGTCCAACCCAAGCTCCTAACCCAGGCTCTCTTGGAAGCAGCCCAACGCAAGGGATCCCGCTTTTTCTTCCACCAGCCTGTCCAGAAGATTCAGCGCAGCTCGGATCCCCCCTTTCGCCTGCAAACGGTTTACACGCCCGCTCTCACCCTCTCGGCAGGGCACGTCATCCTGGCGGCAGGTCTGGGCAGCTCTCCTCTGGCCAAAGAGCTGGGGCTGCAGGTGCCGCTGCAAGCGGTCAAAGGTCAGGCCCTGCGGGTCAAAGCCCCCGGGATCCCCCTGGCGCCCGTGGTCACCGACGCGGATCTGCATCTGGTTCCCCTGGGGGATGGATCCCTGTGGGTGGGGTCAACAGTGGAGTTTCAGGCCCCCCATCCCGAGCCGACGCTGCTGGCGCTACAAGATCTGTTGGCCCGTGCCATCAGGCTCTGCCCGGCCTTGGCCGCAGCGACTTTGTTGGAGCATTGGGCCGGCCATCGGCCTCGACCGGTGGGACAGCGCGCCCCCATCCTGGGTTGGGCTCCTGGCTACGCCAATCTGCTCATTGCCACCGGCCATTATCGCAATGGAGTGTTGCTGGCCCCGATCAGCGCCGCCATCCTGCGGGACTTGGTACTGAAAGGGGAAACAGCCCTCTGTGATCTAGGGCCCTTTGCCCCCAGACAGGGCTGAGCCCGTATCCATCTTCCGGCTCTCGGCCCGCCGATGGACAGGACATATGTCAGAATGAAAGGCTGCCTGGTTAGGATCGGATCGTCCGTTGAGTAGCCCAAAGGAGAAGAGAGCCTTGCCGAAGTTCGCCCTAAAAGCCCTCTGGTTGGAAAACGATTTGGCTATTGCCGTCGATCAGGTGGTGGCCAAAAACCGCAGCCCCCTCACCCACTACTTTTTCTGGCCGCGGGATGACGCTTGGGAGCAGCTTAAAGCTGAGCTGGAAAGCAAAACTTGGATCAGCGAAGTGGATCGCATCGAGCTGCTTAACCGAGCCACCGAACTCATCAACTACTGGCAAAACGGCGGGCGCAACCGCCCCATCAGCGAAGCCCAGGCCCAGTTTCCCGACATCCTGATCGGCGGCAACTCCTAGCCCTCTCCCCCCTGTCAGCCAAAACGTGACTCCGGATCTGCCCATCTTGCTCAGGCTCCCGTCTTTGGGCTAGATTGGCACTCAGGAGTTTAGAGTGCTAACTCCCTGCTAGCCGAGCCGGAGGATTCCTGGGAACCCCACTCCGCCTGGCAGTACCCAAAGTAGGAGCCCAGTCAGACTTACGAGGATCGCGGATTCTATGGCAAAGCGGATTCTGTTTAGAGAAGAGGCCCGCAAGGCATTGGAGCAGGGCATCAACCAACTGGCGGATGCAATCAAGGTTACGATTGGCCCCAAAGGACGCAACGTGGTCTTGGAGAAGAAGTTTGGTGCCCCCCAAATCGTCAACGACGGGGTCACGATTGCCAAGGAAATTGAGTTGGCCGATCCTTTGGAGAACACAGGCGCCCAGTTGATGCGGGAAGTGGCCTCTAAGACCAACGATGTGGCCGGAGATGGTACCACCACAGCCACCATCCTGGCCCAAAGCATGGTGCGGGAAGGGCTCAAAAACATCTCGGCGGGTGCCAACCCTGTGGCCTTGCGACGCGGCATTGAAAAGACCACCGCCTACTTGGTGGAGCAAATTGCGGCTCACGCCAAGGCTGTGGAAGGCCGTAAGACCATCGCGGAAGTAGCCACCATCTCTGCCGGCAACGACAGCGAAGTGGGAGAGATGATCGCCAAGGCTATGGATGCTGTAGGGCGAGATGGGGTGATCACGGTCGAAGAATCCAAGTCGCTGGAAACCGAGTTGGACGTGGTGGAGGGGATGCAGTTTGACCGCGGCTACATTTCCCCCTATTTCGTCACCGACTCGGAGCGGATGGTGGCCGAGTATGAGAATGCTTATCTGCTGATCACCAGCAACAAGATCTCCAGCCTGCAAGATCTGGTGCCCATCCTAGAGCGGGTGGCCCGCGAGGGTCGGCCTCTTCTGGTCATTGCGGAGGATGTGGAGGGAGAGGCTCTGGCCACATTGGTGGTGAACCGCCTGCGGGGGGTACTCAATGCGGTGGCGGTCAAGGCTCCGGCTTTTGGGGATCGGCGCAAAGCCATGCTGGAAGATATTGCCATTCTCACCGGCGGGCAGCTCATCTCTGAGGATGTTGGCATCAAGCTGGACAAGGTCACCCTGGACATGATGGGGGTAGCCCGCAAGATCACCGTCACCAAAGACAAGACCACCATCGTGACCGATGGCAGCACCAAGGCGGCGGTGGAAAAGCGAGTGGCTCAAATTCGCAAGCAACTGGAAACCACCGATTCCGAGTACGACCGCGAAAAATTGCAAGAACGCATCGCCAAGTTAGCCGGGGGAGTGGCGGTGATCAAAGTGGGGGCCGCTACTGAAACCGAACTCAAAGACCGCAAGCTGCGCATTGAGGATGCCCTGAATGCCACCCGAGCTGCGGTGGAAGAAGGGATCGTCCCTGGCGGCGGGGCGACGCTATTGCACCTCTCCAAAGGGATCCCGGCTTTCAAGGCCAAGTTGAATGCCGAAGAACAGGTGGGGGCAGAAATTGTTTACCGAGCCTTGCAGGCCCCTCTCTTTCAGATTGCCCACAATGCCGGTCTGGAAGGGTCAGTGGTGGTGGAAAAGGTTTTGGAGAAGGAGATGCCCTTTGGCTTCGATGCCCTGAGCGGAACCTATGTGGATATGTTCGCCCAGGGGATCGTCGATCCGGCCAAAGTGGTGCGTTCGGCACTGCAAAACGCGGCTTCCATAGCCGGAATGTACCTCACAACCGAAGCGATTGTGGTGGAAAAGCCTGAGCCCAAGCCGGCGGCTGGCTCTGCACCTAAGGGGATGATGTAGTCTTGCGAAAGTGAGCTTTCTGGGAAGGGATCAGTCTTGGATGTACTCCTCGCCAGAGATCAGGGCAGCTTCGGCTTTTTGAAACTCCCTTCCCAAGTAGGCCGCATGGCTGAGCTGGGAGACCACTCTCTCCTGCTCCTTTTCAAAGATCTGTACACACAGTTCTTTGGCCGTGCGCCCAACATACACCCGTTCAGGGGATCGATTGACGGGGCCCTTGGCCGGGATCACAGCTCCTGTCTCCGGATCGGTGGCCAGCCCCCGCTCGTTGATCACCGTACTGTAGTACTTGGCGCAAATGAGGTTCTGCTCCCGATCCAAGTAGATGACGAAATAGCCCGCCGGATCCAGATCCAGGGGTCGGCGGGAGAGATGGTCGTCAATACTGCGAATCTGCTCGCTCAGGGGATTGGAGGAAGGGGACATAGAACGGCTGACCCAGAACCACACAGGAGAAACGTAGCCGGGACTACCTTTGGCTGCTCTCATTGTGGCAGATGAACCCAATCTTTGGGCAGCCTTTGGGGTGGTTGACTTCCTTCCCAGCTTGAACGGTGGGGCTGGTCATATACCCGATGAAGGGGATCCTGTGCGGGCCATCCACCTGAGGTCTCAGAGCTTGGATTAGCGCGGGGCAACCCGATAGAACCGAGTGGCCGTCACCCACTGGTCGGAAGGGATCCCCTCGACGATGATGGCGCGGGCAATGGCATTGCCCAGTTGGGATCCCCGCACCCGCACATCGGCAAAGGATCCACTCTGCTCGAAAGAGGCGATCTCCTGGAAGTTGAGAGGACGGGGAGAGGCCACCGCCAACACCTGGGCTTGACCGAAAGGCGGAGCGATGGTCAACCGGTAGCTGGCCCCCGGCGGTGGGAAGGTGCGCACTTCTCCGGCCCGCAGAAACTCGTTGCCACCGGAAAAGCGGTTGGGCAAAATCAGGTGAGTACGGCCATCGGCTTGGATGCTGAACAGGTAGACGTAGGCATCGCGGTTGGTGCTCAGGGTAATAGAAATCGGCTCGCCAGGCCGGTAGATGGGGTTAGACCCGCGCCGATCCAGCTCCAGATTCACCCGCAGGTCGGAAGGAACGGGGTTGACAATGATGGAGCGGGTGCCAACATCCAACTGACGAGTATCGGCCAGTTGCAGCCTTTGTAAAGGAGGGTAGATGCCTAGGGTTTGCGGAAAAACAGCGGTGGTCGGAGCCACAGACAGCCCCAAAGCCAGCGGTAGGAAAAGCAGTTTGGCATTCATGGTTCACACCCAATCAATGGCTATGTTCATCCTAGGAAGGGGCACAGGTTGAGGGGGTCAGGCTTTGCGCAATCTCCAATCTCCTGCCGCGGCAGTTTCTCCTGCTGCAGATGGCATCACCCAGGGGGAAAAGACGCTGAACCGGCAGGGGCACAGCTCTGTTCTCGGCATCTAGGATGGGAATTGGGGGCAACACGTTTGGCAAGGGTTAAGCTGCAAATAACCTCACGCCAGGTTCCCATTCAACCCCAAACTTGCTCATGGCTCACGATAGCTACCAAGAGGGCATTGCAGCGGTACAAGCGGGCGATTTCCAGGCTGCCATCCGGGCATTTCGGCAGGCGGTTGCTGCCGATCCAACCCATACCGAAGCTCGTTACAAGCTGGCCTGGGTACTGGGCATGAGCGGCTATCTGGATCCGGCCCTGGCAGAGCTGGAAGCCGTTTTGGCGGCAGATCCCAACCATGTGGCAGCCCATTACAATCGAGGGGCCCTCCTCTTGCAAAAGGCCCAACTGGAAGCCGATGAGGATGGACAAATCGATCTGGCCGTTCTGCAACAGGCGGAAGCAGCCTTTCAAGCGGTGATGCGCTTGGATCCCACCGACCAACGGGCCTTTGCCTTCCTCAACTTGGTCAAGCGGGCCATTCGCAACCATCAGGCGTCCACTCAGGTCTCCGGCGGCAGTGGCGGGTAAATCTGTGGGGGTTGTGGTCGGCAGCGATTGCACAGCCAGAAACCCATTGCGTAACATAAGTAAAGCCTGGGGATCCCGGCAATTTGGAGAGGTGTCCGAGCGGTTTAAGGAAGCAGTCTTGAAAACTGCCGTGGTTGACGCCACCGTGGGTTCGAATCCCACCCTCTCCGTTTATCTTGAGGTAAAGCCCAACGGGTCGAAGCTACAGAGATTCACTGGCCCAGAGGGGGAGCTATCCACATGACCATCCTTGATTTATCGACCTTGACCACTCAACAGCTCAAAGACATAGCTTGGCAGTTGCGGGGCACTCCCGCAGTGGAGCCCATCTATCGGGAACTGGGATCCCGACCCAAGAGCATAGTGATTGCACCTGAAGATCCCCAGTGGACAGAAAAGGTTAACCAAATCCTCACAGAGGGATCCCCATCCTGACCGTCGCATCCCAAACAAGGCGGGACATGAATATCGAACAGCCGCCCTTGCTTGCCTGTGTCAGCTCTGCTAAATACTGAACACCCCCCACAGTTCCTTATAGTTGAAGAGAGGGTCACCATCTTGGGTAGCAGGAGCTAGCCGCAATGATTCCCACCGTCAAAGACGTTTGTCAAATTCATCCTATGGCCTTGAACTACGCCATAGTTGAGCAAATTGAAAATCTGTCGAATGTTATCGAGCATACAGCAGAGGATGCCCGGGCATTCTTCGCCAAAAACCACATTACCCGCGGGATGGATCTGTTGCTGCGTCAGGGGCTCAAACGGCTGGCAGGTCGCTCCGACCAAGCGGTGTTTGAACTCAAACAGGCGATGGGGGGTGGTAAAACCCACTCCATGATTGCCCTAGGGTTGCTGGCGCGGGATGCCGCTTTGCGTGCCGAGGTTGTGCCAGACATCACTCAAGATGCTCCTTTTGCCGACGCTAAACTGGTTGCCATCAATGGACGCCTCAAGTTCGAGCAACGGTTTATTTGGGGAGAGATTGCCCGGCAACTGGGGAAAGAAGAGGCTTTTGTCAAATTTTGGCAGCACGGAGCAGATGCCCCCAGTGAGCAGGATTGGATTGATTTAATTGGAGATGAACCCACCCTCATTCTATTGGACGAGCTGCCGCCCTACTTCGACTACGCCATTACCCGCATGGTGGGCGGAGGTACATTGGCGCAAGTGACAACCTACGCCCTATCGAACCTGCTGAGTGCCGCCTTGAAGTTAAAGCGCTGCTGCATTGTCATTTCCAACCTATCCGGCAGCTACGAAGGAGCCTCACGGGAACTGCAAAAAGCAATCGGTAACTTCGCTCAAGAAACCAACCGCCAAGCGCGATCCATCACACCGGTAGACCTGGGCACATCGGAAATTTACGACATTCTCCGCAAGCGGCTATTTAGCTCCCTGCCCAATGTACAAACCATTGATGCAGTTGCTTCTGCCTACGCAAAAGTGCTGGGAGATGCAGCCAGAGCCAAATCAATTGCCAAAACTGCCGAACAAATTGCCGCCGAAATTCATGCTTCTTACCCTTTCCATCCTTCGGTTAAGCACATCATTGCCCTATTTAAGGAAAACGAAAGCTACCGTCAAACTCGCGGCTTGATGCAGTTTGTTTCAAAAATAATCCAGTCGGTATGGGAGCGTCCCAGCAACGATGTCTACCTGATCGGTTGCCAGCATCTGAACCTCAACATCCCAGACGTGCGGGAAGAGATCAACAAAATCAGCAATCTACAGGGAGCGATTGCCCACGATATTGCGGCCAATGGCACTGCTGTCGCTGAACTGGTGGATCAAAAACTGGGCCATGATGCTGCCAGTCAGATTGCTGCCCTGCTGTTGACTGCCTCTCTGTCTGAATCAGTTGATGCCGTGAAAGGCTTTACCGAGGGGCAATTTTTGGAATACCTAGTAGCTCCTCAGCGGAATGTCAGCGAATTTCAGGATGCTTTTCAAGCGTTCCGTGCCAACGCCTGGTACCTGCACCGCAAAGAAAACGATGCTTGGTACTTTTCCAACATCGAGAACCTGCGTAAGCGCATTGATAGCCGTGCCCGCAACGCTCCCCAGCCGAAAATTGATGCGGAAATGAAGCGGCGGCTGGAAGAAATTTTCCGACCCCAACGGCGGATTGCCTATCAAGAGGTGCAAGCCCTGCCCAAAATTGATGAGATTCGCCTCAATGGCCCGCGGGTGTGCCTGGTACTCAGCCCAGACAGCAAAACACCCCCAGAAGAGGCCCAGCAGTTTTGGGAAAGTGTTCCCGAGAAGAACAACTTTTGTGTGGTTACCGGAGATGGCTCCAATCTGGCCAGCCTAGAAGACAAAACCCGTCGTTTGTGGGCCGTTGCCCGAGTACTGGAAGAAACCGGTGGAGACAAATCCCCCCACAAAGCAGAACTGGAGGAAGAGGCCGAACAAGCCGCCTACGACTTTAACGCCACTGTGGTCAGCCTGTTCAATCGGGTCTATTACCCCATCAAGGGCAAACTGACTCCTACCAAGCTCTCCATGACCTTTACGGGCAATACCTTCCATGCTGAAGAGCAGATCGAAAAAGCCCTATCCGATGTCGGTGCATCCAAGCTGTATGTCGATGTGGAAGCCAATGCCGAGGCGTTGCTGTCGCGAGCAGAAGACCTGTTGTGGCCGGCAGGGGGAGAGCGGCGTATCCCTTGGCGAGACGTGGTTTCCCGCACCATCACCAACGAGCGCTGGCCCTGGTTGCCCCCCAAAGGAATGGATACCCTGCGGCAGATAGCCGTCAGCCAAGGTCGCTGGCGGTACACCGAAGATGGATACATCGAAAAGGGGCCCTTTCCGCCCCCCCGCACATCCGTAGCCATCACCCAGCGAGAATACGATGACCGCACCGGTACGGCTACCTTGGAAATTCTGCCTCGAGATGCGGGCAAAAATGGCCGTGTTCACTACGACTACACGCCCAATGTGGATGCCAACAGCCCTGTGGTGCCCGATACGATCTGGACAACCAATGCCACTGCCCTGTGGTTTGTCGCCATTGACCCGGATGGCCGGCACGAGACAGGGGATGTCTATGCTTGGAAGAATACGCTGACCCTCACCCACCAGCCTCGTATTGGCGGCGGCAAGCGCACCGTAGAGCTAACCGTGAAACCCCGTGGTCAAATTCGCTGGAACACCACGGGCATTAACCCACGGGAAGGCACCCTCTACACTGGCCCCATCGAACTAGAGGGATCAGAAGCCGTTACCATCTATGCCTACGCCGAAGATCAAGGGGTGAGCACCACTCGCAAATTCACGATCCCGGCGCTCGACCAAAAAGGGCCGGTGATTGACAAAAACAAACCGGCTAAGCTGCACAAGCGCCTCAACCTGCAAGGAAATAAGGCGAGTTATACGGCCATCAATCAGAGCAAGGCTTTGGGTGTGCGACTGGCGGGTGGGATCTCCCTAACCGTGGGGGAAGGGAACCGAGCCATCACCACTCGGTTTGGAAGCGATGTGGTGGTAAAAGCGGAAGACATTGAGCAGTTTATTGCGATAGCACGTCAGGCTTTGGGCAATGAGACGGCAGAGGTGAGTCTGCGCTTGGACAACCTACGCTTCAGCAGCGGCCACGATTTGGAAGTCTTTTTGCATCGGTTGGAAATCAATCCTGAGCCGGGAGAGGTAGAGCAGTGAGCGATAAAAAATGGGAGACGGTGGGGTTCGGCTGTCCCAAAACCGTTGATCCCCACCACTTTGTGGTCGAAATACCTGCCGGCAGAACCGCTCCTGTGCTGATTTACGAAGTCTATGGCATCAAGGCGGGCATCAACGGACAGCCGGACATTGCGGAGCGCTGTGTTCTCAGCCGGTCTATCTGGAGCCAGATTGCTGAGGATCTCAAACAAGAGTTTAATGACCGCCTGCGGGCGAAAAAAATGAATCCGAGCCGTTGGACAACTGGCCGCAACCTCGTAGAACGTCTGCTGGGGAAGGAATTGCTGGTGCTGGCTTGGGCAGTAGAACGGGCCAAACCGGAGGCGATCCCCAATGCCATTCGCAACTGGAGAGGGCTGCGTCCAGAAGAGCGCTGGTGGCTTTACACCATGACAGCAGCGGCGACAGGGGGTGTCGATCACGGGAATATCGGTTGGCGCAAAGCCCTGCGCTATGCCCTCACAGAAAATCCCTTGACGGAACTGAGTGTGCCCACTCCGGTCAAGCGCCCATACCAGCCAGCTTGTTCCGATAGCTTGCGTAGCGAAGCCGTAGAAGCCGATCAACTCAGCCTGTTATCCTGCTTGCAAGAAGATCCCTCGCCCTTTTGGGATAGTGAAGCAACCATTGGCACGACAAAGCTAAGAGATTAAGTTATACTAGATAAAACCGCCTATTTGGGAGAATGCAAATGATGACAGAACTGCTGGAGAAAGCGATTAGCAAGTTAAAAGCTCTACCCACAGAGGAGCAAAATGCAATTGCCAGCCTGATTCTTGATGAGCTAGAAGACGATCAGCGATGGGAAGAATCCTTTGCTTCTTCAGCGGATATGTTAGCAAAACTCGGTGCCGAGGCAATAGCCGAGGGCAATAGCCGAGTATCAAGCAGGCAAGACGGAAGAATTAAACCCCGAAACACTGTGAAATCTCGCACCACTGCCCAGTTTCGCAAGTTGTTTAACGCTCTTCCAGAGTCCATTCCAGATTTGGACAAGCTAGACTTACAAAGGACGCTAATCCCGATCAAAAGTCAATATAATCCGCTTCTCTTGTGCAGCTCTAGCCAAGACCTCGAAATCTTTAGTACCTGGAGCTTCCTCTGAGAGCGATGCCACATCTAAGCCAGCATCTCGCAATAGACAGATACTTAAGCGTGGAAAATTTTCATTGACGAGAAATTGCATCAACTGACTTTATCTGAAAAACTGTAGAAGTTCATTTCACGCATACATTCTTGGATATAGCTAAACATAGCCCTAAGTGCTTCTGGAGTCAGCGTAGGGTAGTTTTCCAAAATCTGCTTTTTCGTCCAGCCTGCCGAAAATAGCCCCAAAATAAATTCCACCGATAGGCGACTTCCTCTGAAAACTGGCTTACCCAGGAGAATATCGGGATCCGAATGAATATAGTCTTCCCAGTTCACGGCTTAGGGCCCTAAGAGCTACCATGATCGATGGTATCGCCGGAGATCTCCCTTGTCCATCATCCCCCTTGCTTGGAAAGATAAGCCGAGTTTGATCGAGCGGCTCTTGCCTGCCCAAAAAATCAGCGCCGAAGCGCAAAAGGAACGCAAAGCTGGGGCTGGCCAAACCCTCACGGCGTTGGGGAGCTATTGGAAAGGGCGCAAACCTCTGATCCTGGCCAAAGCTTGCGTATTGGGGGCATTGCTACCTGCAACGGATAACCCCGAAGCCGATCTGGAAGTGTTTGAATTGTTGATGGCAATTGACGATGAAGCATTTGTTCGCAGGGGATTTAGAAAGAATCCCATTAAGATTTACAAAACACTCAAGGCCCATTCGCGGTTGAATAACCAAACAGCATCTAGGCTATTTGCCGTTCGGTGGCGAGAATCCCGAAAGTTCGGTTCAAAAAACGATCAGATTTTGCCTTTTGATCCGTCTGCAATTGACGAAATTATTGTTGACCCAAATAAAACTTTGATCTGGAACCCGGCTATTGATGAACAGACGCGGCTGAAGTGGGAGACAGAATTTGTGCGCTGCCATGACTACCCAACTCGCGTCTCAGAGGCCAAGAGACCCGAAGAATGCGACGATGCCACCCTCTACGGCCCCATTTGGGATCGGGTGAACCAACATTTGGGGACAAATGCCCACAGTTTCCCGGAATTGGTGGAACAACTGGGGACTTTGCGGTTTGGCCATCGCCCACGAGTAGGGGATACCTTTTGCGGGAGCGGTCAAATCCCCTTTGAGGCGGCAAGGCTGGGATGCGATGTCTATGCCAGCGACCTCAATCCCATTGCCTGTATGCTCACTTGGGGAGCGCTGAATATCGTGGGAGCTGATGAAGCCACCCGTCGGGAAATTGAAGCAGCCCAAAAAGCAGTGGCTGAGGCGGTGGATCGGGAAATTACTGCTCTAGGCATTGAGCATGATGAGCACGGCAACCGCGCCAAAGCCTACCTATACTGCCTAGAAACCCGTTGCCCCCACACCGGCTGGATGGTGCCAATGGCTCCCAGTTGGGTGATCAGCAAAACCCGCAATGTGGTGGCCAAGTTAATCCCTAATTACGACCAAAAACGTTTTGAAATTGAAATTGTATCCGGGGTCAGCGAAGCGGAAATGACCGCCGCCGCCAAGGGCACGGTGCAGAAAGGCGATTTGGTGTATGTGCTGGATGGGGAAGAATACCGCACACCCATTAAGACCATTCGTGGGGATTACCGCTTGCCCGACGGCACCACCGGCAACAAATTGCGCCGCTGGGAAAAACACGATTTTATGCCCCGCCCCGACGACATTTTTCAGGAACGGCTGTATTGCATTCAGTGGATCACCGCCAAAACCTTGGGCAAAAGCCGTCAAGAAACCTTTTTTGCCAGCGTCACCCCCGCCGACCTAGAACGAGAGCGCAAAGTAGAGCAAATCGTTAGAGAAAACCTCGCCGCTTGGCAAGAAGCTGGTTTAGTACCCGATATGCCGATTGAACCTGGAGAAAAAACCGATGAGCTAATTCGCACGCGGGGCTGGACTTATTGGCATCATTTGTTTAGTCCGAGACAATTGCTGCTACTTTCTTCTGTATTAAATCACTCAAAGAAAGTATCTGCTTTGTTAATAGATTTTTGCAAAATCTTGGATTATTCGTCTAAGTTGTGTCAATGGACTCCTGGAAGTCCAGGAAAACCCGGTATTGCTTTAACTTCCGAAAAAGTTGCTCATGTATTTTACAATCAAGCGCTTAACACTTTTTTCTCTTATGCCGAGAGAAGTTCTTGCGAGATTAGTGCTTATGTATCCAGATACGACCGTCGATATTCCCATCTAACCGGAATTTCTACTGTTCAATGTACAGATGCCCGGGAACATAAAATAAGTTGTGACTGTGGAGTTACCGATCCCCCTTATGCCGATGCAATTCATTACCACGAAATCACCGAGTTTTTTATTGCGTGGTTGCGAAAGAATCCACCCAAAGAATTTGCCCATTGGGTGTGGGATAGTCGCAGAGCTTTAGCCATTCAGGGCAAGGGGGAAAAGTTCCGTCAGGATATGATTGCCGCCTATACTGCCTTGGCAAACCACATGCCCGACAACGGCTTGCAAATCGTGATGTTTACCCATCAGGATGCGGAAGTATGGTCGGATATGGCCAGCATCATGTGGGGATCCGGGCTGCAGGTTACCGCGGCTTGGTACATCGCTACGGAAACCACTTCCGAACTCAAAAAAGGCGGGTATGTGCAGGGTACGGTGTTGCTGGTGGCGCGTAAGCGGTTGCAAGATACTTCTGCCTATCGGGATGAGCTGGTGGAAGAGGTGCGGCAAGAAGTTGCCCATCAGATTGAAACCATGGTGGGGCTAAATCAAAGCACCCAAGGCAAGGGGCGCACCGAAAACCTGTTTGAAGATGCCGATTTGCAAATGGCAGGTTATGCGGCAGCGTTGCGGGTATTGACGGGCTACCGGCGCATTGATGGACAGGATATGGTGGCAGCAGCCCTGCGCCCCCGACCCAAAGGCGAAAGAGATATCGTTCGGGAAATTATTGATTATGCCGTGCAGGTTGCCAATGAGCATCTTGTACCTGAAGGCATCGCGCAGGGGGTGTGGGAGGGGTGCTGTGGTGCAGAGCGCTTTTATCTGAAAATGATGGAACTGGAAGCGGTAGGGCTGAAGAAGCTGGACAACTACCAGAACTTTGCCAAGGCATTTCGAGTTGGCGACTATGGCGAATTGATGGCCTCTCAGCAGCCCAACAATGCCCGACTCAAAAATGCTCTAGACTTCAAGAAGAGCAGCTTTGAGGGCGAATTTGGCCGCTCAGCACTGCGAGCCGTTTTGTTTGCTCTCTACGAACTGCAGAAAGAGGCGGATAGCGATGAGGTGATGGAACACCTGCGGTCTTTGGTGCCCAACTACCACATGCGCCGGGATGATTTGGTGGCTTTTTGTCAATACATTGCCCGCAAGCGAGAACACCGCTATCCAGAAGAGTCCTCAGCCGCCGGGATCTTGCTCGCCCTTATCAGAAATGAACGCTTGGGTTGAAGAAGAAGTTATAGGATTAACTCACTCACAAGTTGTATTGTCAGGGCTTCCTTCAAGCTCAGCATCTGAGTTAAAGTATTTCTCAACAATCGACTTTATTTGGTTAACATAAGCTATAGCCTTGTCCGCATTTTTTTGTTTGTAGTATTCCAAGGGGACAATATCTACAGCTCCATAAAAAGCCAACTCCCTATCTTTTCGCATCTCAAATGATATGTTTTCCAGCAAGGCTATTTCCTCGTCAGAAAGCTCTGGGAACCGTTCTCTATTTTCTGCTACTTGGCCACCAGGGTCATGGGTTTTGCCGTAGTTTATTCCCTTAATGATTAGGCAAGCTTTGATGAATAACTCAATGATTTCTTGGCACATCCGAACTACATCAGCGTAATCGCCAACCTCATAGAAGAATGACAACGCTTGGATGCGATAATTAGCCCTTTGATAGTAGTCTCTTGCTAATTTCTTTCTCATCGTTATTCACCCAATAGGGGATCCCCCGGCATACTTTATACGTAATTAAACTGTCACAGATGAGTTGATTGACTATATCCCTGATCTGCGTGATGCAGTTCTGCTTTTCATAGATGATGTGGTGGTTGGTAGCCACTTCATAAGTCAAGCTGGCTGGCCTGCATAGCTCTGTGGGCTTTAGCAAGATAAAGTTTATCTCCAAGCCAAGAAGTTTTTCTAGATCCCTGCAGGTAGGAAGCAGTAAGTCATCTCTGCTTCTGCAATCGGGTATATTCTCTGCAATTACTAATAAATCGAGGTCAGAGCCGTGAACCCATGAATTATTGGCGCGGGATCCATAGACAACAATAGCCCACAGATCCGAGCCAAAGACGGATTGAATTTTCTCTTGAATAAGCCGCGCTTGTGCTTCGGATATTCCTATGCTGCGCTTCTCTCTGCCCTGAAAGCCTGCAGACTCTTGTACGGTTGACATGGCTACCTTGCGCTGATCAGCTTATTCTGCAAAGACGCTGCTTGCGCCTTCGGCTGCTCATTTTAAGGCTAGAGTATTGTTACAATTTTACCCCAGCCCGCCATGTCCAGCACTTCTTTCCTACGCCGTTTCAGTTCCCGCCAGCAGCGGCTCAGCCATGTCTTTCTCAAAGATCGCCTGGCAAAGGCACGCACCTACAAGCGCATTGCTGGGTACTTTCGCTCTTCTATTTTTGAATTGGTGACTGAAGAGATTACACACATCGAGCAGGTGCAGATCGTCTGTAACAGCGACTTGGATCCCTGGGATATTGCCATCGGCAAAGCTTCCCGCCAGGCCAGAGAAATGGCGCTCAAAGAAAAATGGAACGAAGAGAAAGGAGAATTGATCACCAGCCTATTACAGCGCCCCCGCTACCGTCAACTTTACGAAATCCTCAAAAGCGGCAAAGTGGAAGTGCGAGTGGTGTCAGCCGCAGATGCCCCCTTTCTCCACGGCAAAGCAGGTGTTATTGAGGCAAGAGATGGCACCAAATCTGCTTTTATCGGCAGCCTCAACGAAACGCGGCAGGGATGGCAAGAGCATTACGAAATTGTCTGGGAAGACCAGTCGCCAGAAGGGGTTGCTTGGGTCGAAGCGGAGTTTCAGTACCTGTGGGAACGGAGTGTTCCTCTGCCAGAAGCGATTGTGGAAGAGGTGGGGCGATTATCTCGCAAGGTAGAGGTATTTCTTCAAGACTTGCAACCTGTCGATGTTCCTGGAGCCGCATTGGTGGAAGCCCCTCTCTATCGCCGGGGTGAGGTTCTCAAACCATGGCAGCAGTCGTTTGTGGAAATGTTCCTGGAACACCGAGAGCTGTATGGTGCAGTGCGACTCATTCTGGCAGATGAAGTGGGGCTGGGTAAAACCTTGTCTTTGGCGGTTGCGGCGATGGTGGCGTGCCTTTTGGAAGATGGGCCAGCCTTAATTCTTTGTCCGGCTACCCTCTGCCAGCAGTGGCAAGTGGAACTCAAAGATAAACTGGGCATTCCCTCTGCTGTGTGGCTCTCCAACCGCAAGGTATGGCAAGATGCCAATGGGCACATCATCAAAACCAAGGGTGCTGAAGGTATTGGCCGTTGCCCCTATCAAATTGGTATTGTTTCTACGGGTCTCATCTTTCACAATGCCCCCGAAGCCCAATGCCTTTTGGAACGACGCTTTGGCACGATTGTCCTGGATGAGGCCCACCGCGCCCGCTGTACCCGTGGTGTCACGGTAAGGGATCCCAAACCCAACAATCTCTTGGACTTTATGGGCAAGGCGGCCACCCAGTCCAAGCACGTCCTTTTGGGCACAGCCACCCCCATCCAAACCCATGTTGAGGAACTGTGGGATCTGCTGGGAGTGCTCAACAGCGGTGCCGAGCATGTGTTGGGACGACGGCATCAGCAGTTGTGGCAGCAGACGCAAAGGATCCTGCCCATCTTGACAGGACAACAAGCAGTGACCGACGAGCATTTTGCCTGGAATTTGCTCCGCAATCCTCTGCCGCCATCTGTTGAGGATCCCTTGTTTGACCACATCCGCAGCGATCTGAAGCTCTTCAAAGGTCAACACTTCACAGATAAGCCCCTGACGGAATTGGAGGACTTCACCCGCCAAGAACTGCGAGATGCCCTGGAAGAGCGCCAACAGGGGCTGACTTTTTTCCAGCGACACAACCCAATTCTGCGCCATACCGTATTGCGAAAACGCTCTACCTTGGAAGAATTGGGCTTGCTTGAGCGGATTGCCGTCGATATTTGGCCGAGCGAGGGAGAGCAATTGCCCATGTTCTGTGGGCTGGGTTTGCTCACTTCTCCCGAATTTGATGTGGCCTATGAAGCTGCCCAAGATTTTGCTAGGGCTTTGAGACAGCGTACCCAATCCGCTGGGTTTATGAAAAGCATCATGCAAAGCCGGATCTGCTCCAGTATTGCCAGCGGCCTATCTACGGCTCAGAAACTACTGGAAAAGCGGCGTTTTTTTGAGGAGGACGGAGAAGAAGATTGGCTGTTAGACAACCTTCCAGAGATTTTAGAGGCAGAATACGCCCATTTGGAGCGCATTGTTAGCGTCTTGAGCCAAAAGAGCACGGATCCCAAACTCGATGCCGTCCTCTATTTCCTACAGGAACGACACTGGCTGGACTTGGGATGCATCATTTTCAGCCAGTATTTTGATACCGCCCATTGGGTGGCCAACAACCTGAGCCAACGTCTGCCTCAAGAAAGTGTGGCTCTCTATGCAGGCGCCCACAAGTCGGGTTTGTTTTTTGCCGGAGAATGGCGGAGCGCAGAGCGGGAAGATATCAAGAGAGCCGTGCGAGAGCGTACCATTCGGCTGGTGGTGGCCACCGATGCTGCTTGTGAAGGTCTGAATCTCCAAACTTTGGGCACGCTGATCAACATTGATCTCCCTTGGAATCCTTCCCGCCTAGAGCAGCGCATCGGGCGGATCAAGCGCTTTGGTCAGACCCGCGACCGTGTGGACATGCTCAACCTGGTGTACCACGGTACCCACGACGAAAAGGTATACGAGGTGCTTTCTCAGCGGATGAAAGATCGCTACGACTTGTTCGGTTCTTTGCCCGATACTATCGAAGATGAGTGGATTGAGAATATCGAAACTCTGGAGGCCAAATTGCAGGAGTTTACAGAGCGCAAGAAACAGGCCAACGCTTTTGAGCTGCGCTACGCAAGCACAGTTGAACCCAAAGGCCCAAGATGGGAGACCTGCGAAAAGGTGTTGTCCCGTCGGGATATTGTGGAACGTCTTTCAGAAGGGTGGTAGCCATATATCAGCCAATTCGATATGCTTCTGCCAATGGGCTGGAAAAAGTTGCCTCTGACCACGAGTTAATACGGGCGGAAGTGCCTTGACCATGCTAGGCTCCAGCCCGAAAAATCTGCTCAGCCGTGAGGTTTAATTCAGGGAAAACTTTAGAGCGAATCCGGTCATTGCCCCGAAATAATTGCGCCTGATATTCCTCATTGACCAGTTGGAAAACCGAGATTGTGGGAACCTTCGGCTCACCAATGTACCGACGACCCCCCAACGCTTGGTAGTCAACGATCCAGTATTCGGCAATACCTAACGTCTCGTAGTCACTCAGCTTATGCCAGTAGTCATCTCGCCAGTTGTTGCTGGTAATTTCAATGACAAGAGGAATAGAGGTTCCGTGGATGAGCGTCGAGGATTTCTGCCACAGGGGTTCTCTGGCCAAGGCGGTACGGTCAATCACCACCCCATCAGGAGCGTAGGCAGTATCGCCTTCCGGCGCCTTGATCAAGGTGTCCCGACCTAGAAAATAGTTGAGGTTGCACCTGCGGATTTCTAATGCCAATTCGATGGCAAGAAAACCACTGATTTCATCATGTTTCCCTGTGGGCTGCATCTCAACCGCAACTCCGTTGTGTAGTTCGTATCGTCTGTTAGGTTTCCACTCCAGAAACTCAGCAAAAGTCATTGGCTTAGAAGACACAGCATAGGTAGCAGTCATAGTTTTTCCTCCCTTGAATGAGTTAAAACGCCCTAGATACTTCTGCAAACATTGTCGCCCATCTCATCCTTTAATAGTCTTTTATGGCATAGCCGTGTAACCCTAGCCAGAGCCGGATGTAGATATCTAGCAGAATCACTTCAGGCATTCCCAACTTGCCTCATCTACGTTTCAAGTGGGGGAGTAGGTTCTTGTCAGGAGCGTGTTGCATTTGAATCTTGCTCTAATTCAATATCACCGTAAATGTCTGCCAGGGAAAAAGTGATGTTGACAGATGGCAGCGTAACAACATCATCCAGGGCATGGTAGTCCCTGAAGATCCACTCGACATTTCCCTGGCGGCGGTAGTGTTCTACACTGATTCGAGCTTGGTCAATTAGCAGATACTCCTGTAAAGTTGGGAGAGAGCGATAGGCAGCAAACTTCGCTCCTCTATCGTAGCTTTCGGTGGCAGGCGAGAGCACTTCCACAATTAAGATAGGGTTAGTGACAGTATCCTTGCGCCCTTCTTTAAGCTGAACTGGGTTTTGGATCACCATACCATCGGGATAGACATATTGTTCGAAGGCAGGTATGTTATGTAAAGTCTGAGATCACTAGAAAAAACGGAAAAACCCTTGCCTCTTAGCTTAAGCCAAAGTAGGGCATTGACACTGGTAATCAGTTGGCTATGAATGGGTGTGCCGCCAGTTATCTCAATAATTTCCCCATTGCGAAATTCACGGCGGATCCCGCCTGTGGCCTCTGATTCAGCTTCCAGGGCAAAGTATTCCTCTGAAGTGTGGGTTTTACGGGGGGCGAGGGCAGTGGTCATGGCATCTCCTCAGGCAGCGGCAGAATGGCTCAAACGGTCAGTCGGGTGTCGGGAAGCTCGACGCGGTGGCCTTCGGGTTCTCTCGGTCGCAAGTGCAGCCAACCTCTCTGTATCCTTCGTCGGCCTCTCCATGATGAGAGGTATCCTGCGATTCTGGGGTAAAGACCGGTGGTGGGGAGCCGACGCTTTTGTTATCCTGTCGCATAAGCTCCCCCCTGGGATCGCGAGGGAAAGTGGGCCAACCTTGCCTGACGCTAGATTAGATGCCAGCACAGGCCACATGATGTCGTGTCAGCAGGACTTGGTTCTCATTGGCAGGCTTGGAGAGAGGACGTGACCTGATGTTTACTTGGCTCTGGACGAAACAATTTTCTCGCTTGAATCAGAGGCTACAGAGCCTGGAGGTAGCCCGCGAGGAAAACCTTCTGTCTCCCGATCTGAGCGCCCAAACTCTGCAGGTGGCCCCCGACTTTTGGGAACGGCAGCACCAAGCCTTTGTCTATGTGGACAAGCAAATGCAAAGGCTCAGCCGTCGCAGCAAGATTTGGGGAGGAATGGCGCTGTTGGCCATTCTGGCCGATGCGGCTCTGATAGTGGCAGGTCTGACGGCGTTTCAGTCTTGGCAGCAGGTGCAGGCGGATCGCCAATTAACTCGCATTGCCCAGCAGACTGCGGCTGCCGATCCTGTGCAGCGAGCTTTTGAGGATCTGGTGGCCCAATTGCCCCAGATGAGCGGGGTAGAGCGATATCGTGCCCTAGAGGCGTTGCAGGCTCTCTCGGCTATCTCGATGGCGCACGGCGGCTATTCCTACGACGGTTCTGCGGGTATTTCTGTGTACAGCTCTGCTCTCCCAGCAACCCCTCTTGAGGCTCAACTGCAAACCATTTACCGGTTGGGGCAAATGCGGGTGGTGGAGGCGGTGCCGGCTTTGCTGACCAAGCTTGCGGACGATGAACCGGTGGTGCGGGAGGCGGCAGCCCGTGCCCTCGGCCAAATTGGGGATCCGCGCGCCTTGGATCCCTTGCACGATCTTCTGGCCTATGAGCCCAATGAGTTGGTTCAAGATGCGGCTATTGCTTCGATTGCGCAACTGCTGCGCTAAAGGGAAAGTTAGACAGGGGTGGGGGTTGAGGCAGTGGGGATGAGTATCGGCAAAATGAGCAGGCTGGGCAAACTGCTGGGGGTGCTCTGTTGGGTGTGGGGATCCGCTCTGCCGGTTTGGGCGCAGGATCCCTTCCGCAGCGGGGACAATGCCCGCCCCATCAGCCCAGAGGTAGCCGCAGCTTTTGAAGAGTTCTTCTGTGCAGGCCGCTACAGCCAGAGCCGGGAAAAGCTGGAAATGGCCAAGAAAGCCTCTCCCGAAGAGCCGATGGTCTATGCCCTGTTGGCAGCGCTGGCCTATCAGGAAGGAGATCTGGAAGCATTTGCCCGGTTGGCTACCCAAACCCGACAGGTGGCTGCCGAGCTGAAAAAGACGGATCCCTTGCGTGGCAACCTTTACGAGGGTGTGGGCTACGGGCTAGAGGCAGCCAACATTGTGGTGCGAGATGGGGTGGTCATCGGTTTGCCCAAGGCTCTGCCCACCCTCAATCAATTGTTTGCCTCCATCCGGGCCGCCCAGGCAGTGGACAGCAGCGATCCGGAGCTGAATCTGCTCAACGGCTACATGGATTTGCTGCTGACCTACCGGGAGAAGGCTCTGAATCAGTTTCGGATGGCAGCGCCTGACTATCTGTCCTACCGCGGCCAAGCTCTGGCCTACCGGGATATGAAGCGCTTTGACGAGGCATTGGAGGCGGTGGATCGGGCCATTGCTGCTTCCTGCAACAACCCGGAGCTCTATTACCTCAAGGCGCAAATTTTGGTTTCCAAAGGGCAAGACCGAGAGGCCGTCCCCCTTTTCGATCAAGCCCTGCAAGCTTCTGCCCAACTGCCCCAACCTTTGGTGGAGCAAATCCAGATGGAGCGGGATCGCGCTGCCCAACGCAGTGGGTTGACCGGCCAGTTGCCGGCTGCACCTAACCCCTGAAGGGATCCCATGAGCCTGCGCATCAGCGGCAAACGAGCGCTGCAAACTCCCACTGGCTTGGGCACCCGACCCACCCCTGGCCGGGTGAGGCAGGCCTTGTTCAACATCTTGCAAGGGCAGGTAGAAGGCTGTCGCTGGCTGGATCTGTGCTGTGGAGCCGGTACGGTGGGGGCAGAAGCCCTGTGTCAGGGGGCCGCTTTTGTGGCCGGGATCGAGATTGCCGCCCCTGCCTGCCGCATCATCCGAGCCAACTGGGCCAAGGTGGCGCAGCCGGGGCAATCTTTCCAGGTCATTCAGGGGGATGCCCGCAAGCTGCTCAGCCGAGGGCTGGGTTTGGATCCCTTTGACTACGTCTATTTTGCCCCCCCCTACGCGGCGGGTCTGTATGCCCCTCTGCTGCCCCTGATCCCACCCCTGCTGAAGCCAGGGGGAACCCTGATCGTCGAGCATCGCAGCGGCCATGACCTACCCGAACAGGTGGGATCCCTGCTGCGCTTTGACCAACGAACCTATGGGCAAACGGCCCTCGCCTTCTATCGCCATCTGGAAGAGCAGCTCTAGCTGGGGAAGGGAGTGCTGACGAAGCCGATTTCCAAGAGCTGCTGGTAGGCTTGGGTGCCCAGCTCGCGGGTTGGGCTCTGGCTGTTGATGACCTGGATCAGCCAGCCCACGGCCTCTTCCGGTCGCCCGGCGGCGCGATAGACCACGGCCAAATCGTAGGCGGCTTGATCCCGGGCTTGGGCGGCAACACGGGCCAGCTCCCGCTGTTCTTCGGAGATGCGGTTTTGGATCCCGGCGAAGGCGCGGGAGAGATCTTGGTGGTAGTTGGAGCGCTGGTTGTAGGCGTTGAACACCTGCTGCAGCAGCTCGACAGCCTGGTCGTAGTTTTGCGCTTGGATGGCGGCATTGGCTTCGGCGGCCAGTTGTTCGGCTCGCAATGCGCTGAGGGCGCTGCTGGGCTGCTCTAGGGCGCGAAACTGCTGCGGATTGGGAATAAGCTGCTGTCCGGCAGGGAGCTGCTGAGCGGTGGCCCAGAAGGTGGAGCCCACGCCCAGGACAAGGCCGAGCAGTACGCCGAAAACCAACCGCGCCCAAGAACGGCGCAGAAGGCTGAGCCCCTGTGCGATGGCGTCCTGGCGATAGCCTTGGGAAGCAACAGCGGGACGTCGTCCGATCATGTGCGGGTAACCCCCAAAACCTCTCTTGACCCGTTCCACTTTACCCTACTCCTCGGGTCTTTGCTGCAGCTCAGGGATCCCTTTGGAGCGAGACTGGGAGGAGATGGGCTTCTTGAGCTTGGGCGGAGAGGAGCTGGGCGAGTTGGGTGGCTCTGGAGGCTTTTCCGGCAGCAGCGGTAGGTTGAGAATCAGCTCATACATGCGCAGGTATTCCAGCGCCGAGCGGTGCCAACTGAAATCGCTGGCCATGCCCCGCTTCTGCAGCGCTTGCCAAGTTTCTTTGTGCTGGAAGGCTTCCCAAGCCCGCGCCAGACAGGTGTAGAAGTCCAGGGCTTCGTAGCGGTCAAAGCAGTAGCCGGTGCCGATCCCCTTGCTGGGGATGTGGTGGCTGACGGTATCCACCAGCCCCCCCGTGCGGCGGACAATGGGCACACACCCATAGCGCATGGCGATCATCTGGCTGATGCCGCAGGGCTCAAAGCGGCTGGGCATCAAAAACGCATCTGCCCCCCCGTAGATCAACTGGGCCAGCTTGGGTTGGTAGCCTTTTTGGTAGGCCATTTTGCCCGGGTGCCGCTCGGCCATCTCCCGGATCCGCCCTTCGTAGTAGGCTTCGCCGCTGCCTCCCAGCAAAACAAATTGCGCGTCGCTGTAGGCCAAAAAGCGATCCAAGGCTTGGATGAGCAAGTCGATCCCTTTTTGCTCCACCAAACGGGCCACCATGCCCATCAGAAAGGTATCTGGGTTAACGGTCAAGCCCAACTTGGCCTGTAGCGTGGCTTTGTTGGTCGCCCGCCCGCTGAGATCATCGATGCTGAAATTGGCTTCTAGGTCTGGGTCGGTGCGGGGATCAAATCTGTCGATGTCGATCCCATTCAAAATTCCGCGCAACCGTTCCCCTTTCCAGGCCAACAAGTCCTGCAGTCCTTCCCCATGCAGAGGGGTGCGAATTTCCATCGCATAGGTGGGCGAGACGGTGTTCACTTGGTCGGCGTAGAGGATCCCGGCAGCCATGGTGTTGTGGGCAGAAAAATACCAGGGCAGCCAGGTCATGCGCTCCAGTTGCCAGCGCCAGGGCCCTTGGTAGGCCAGGTTGTGGATGGTGAACACCGTGCCAATATCGGGAGCTTGGTGCATCCAGGCCGGGATCATGCCGGTGTGCCAATCGTGGCAGTGGATGATGTTGGGTTTCCAGGGGTAGTAAGTCCAGGCAAATTCGGCTACGGCGTTGGCAAAAAAGGTGAAGCGCCAGAACTCGTCCTCGCCGTAGTAGATGCGGTGGGGAGCAAAGCAGTAGTGGCTGACCAAGTAGAGGGGCACATCGGTGCCGGGCAAAACGCTTTCGTAAATATCGGCCACCTGACCCATGACCTGTTTAGACCAGATGGGATCTTTCGAGCGGGGGTATTGCCCTGGTTCCTGGCCGAACTTGTCCCAGAGAAAGCCATACAGAGGCATGATGATGCGGACATCCTGACCCAGCTTGCGCAAAACGACAGGCAGGGATCCCACCACATCCGCCATGCCCCCCACCTTGGCCAAAGGTGCTGCCTCTGCCGCTGCGAACAAAATCTTGGCTTGAACCACGATGCCCTCCCTGTTGTTGTGGGCTCCGCTCCGCCGCCGTGAACGGATCCCGGCTCAGTTGCCCTCAGCCAAAACCCTTCCCATCCTAAAACACAAGGGATCCCTGCGCCGGATGAGCTGAGGCAGCGCTTCTTCCTGAGGCTGTGTTGCAACTTATTGATTTTTCGTAAGATGGAAGGACAGTGCTGCTTAGAAATGTTGCAGGCGCTGCTGTATTGCACTTTATTTGTCGTCATTGTTCTGGAGATATCGTCCTATGACCATAGCGGTAGGGCGCGTGCGTCAGGAGCGAGGATGGTTCGACATCGTCGATGACTGGCTCAAGCGCGACAGATTCGTGTTCATCGGCTG
>NZ_JBSSCV010000034.1:0-24843 GCF_054060065.1 Thermostichus sp. MS-CIW-37
GGCTCATGGGCTTATTGTAGTTTATCCAGACTTTGACCAGCAAACCTATATGGAGGAGGGCTTTCCTCCCGACACCAAGCCTGCGGCTATGGTGCAGGCCTCCAGCCCGAAAATTTGGTGACTGGGGCCGGAGAATGAAGATAGGCTGGAAGCGAACGTTGGTGTTCATCCAGGCGAGCGGGGGAAAAAGATGAACGAGCCCATGTCGCCGTCAGTACGGGCGGCTATCGAGCGGATGAAATCTCGTTTGCGCATGACTCGTCGCTTTGGGTTTTGGTTCCAGGCAATCTTGGGGGCGACGGCGCTGCTGCTGTGGTTTGGCTTTTTAATCGGCCAAAATACCGTCTATCGAGATGACTCGCTGGGGGCTGTCATCGCCTTCTGGTTCACCTTGTTTACATTGCTCACCCTGGCAGCCGGTCTATTTTTCAACTGGCGCTACTTGCTCCACGCGGAGCGCCGCTCAGCTTCTGCTGATGCCCTAAGCCAATTGGATTTGCCCAAGCAGTTGCAGTTGGTCACCTATGTCAGCCTCATTGGGGCCTTCCTTGCTTTGATTGGTATGGAAGCCCAAGTGGGCGAGCTGTTGGCGCGCATGTTTTCCCGCACCCAGGCCAACCAGGTGACAGGAGTGCTGCTGCTGGCCGCCAACATCAACGTGACGTTTGCCCACTTCGTCTGCTTGGCAGGGGTTCTCTGGATTACCGGTGTCCTCGACCGCGAACCCTAGCGCCGGATCCCTGGCCCACCTTTGGGAGTCATGTGGACAGTGGCGAGACGGCTTGTTGTTTTTATAGTCGTTTACAGTCGTTCTAGTTCAGGGCAAGACACCTGAGCTACTGTTCGCGCTAGCGGGACGGAGTCCTTGAAAGGCCTTCTGGCACGGTGCATTTAACGTTTTAGGCGTGGGTGCAGTGTCCTAGTTTGAATCGAAATGACCATAAATGGGCAAAGCAAAGAGCCCCCAACTTAGGAGATAAGCTGGGGGAAGCCCTTTAGGTTTGCTTGAGTTTTCTCCAGACCACCCAGGCCTTTGAGACCTTTGCGACCTCAGTAAAAGCAATGGCTTTACTTAAAGCCCACTGCCGCTTGCCAGACAAAAGCCAGCAGGAAAAACAGAACAGGGATGATCGGCAAAATGTCGATCAGCGGGTCAAACAATTCATAGCCTTCCGGCAAACTGGCCAGGAGCACCATCGCTGACATAGCAACAAACCTCAGGGGAAAATGCGGCTGAAGAAACTGCTTCTTTCAGAATTAAAATAGAGCTTAACATCATCCAGCAGGGATCCGGACTAAGTTCAAGAAATGTAAAGGAAGTGGCGACCTAGAGAACGCCAATGTTAGAGAGGCCCAAAACGACCCCCACTCCCAACAAATGGCCAAAGCTGGCAACCCCGATGACTTCTGGCCAGGTCATTCCCAGTACCGGCCCGGTCTCTGAGGCCACTCCAGAAGAGGATTTGAAGCTCAGGTAAGCCAGCCCTGTGCAGAGCAGAATGATCACGGCGCTCAGGGGGGACCAGGGGCTGGTTTGAGCGGTCAAAGCCAGCGGCGCGACAACAGGCATCATGGTTTTCGTCCTCAACTCAGGTTGACCGACTCTTAGATTACCCCTCCTGCTGGGATCCCCTCGCAATCTGCACATGAATTGCAACAGAGGCTGCAACAGAACCTCACACTACGGCTTTTCTCCGGCTTCAGGGGCAGTTTGCTATTGCCGGGATCCTTCAGGAATCCTTGGCCAGGAGAGGAAGGTGCCCCCATGGCTGGGGTTGTGAGGAAAATAAGGCTTGGGCTGAGAAGCTGGGCAGGTCTCTGCCGTATACTAACGAAAGTTAACAAACTTATCTCTTCGATCTCTTTTCGGTGTGATGACTGGGACGCGCTGCCTCGACCCATCCTCTCTGTCTGCACTGTGCGCACCTAAGGATGGCTGCCGATGACTGTTGCTGCTACTGCTGAACCAGCCCAAAAACCTTTCGCATTGCCTCGTGAGCTGTTGGGGCCACCCTCGGAATTTTGGAATCCCACCTTGCTGATGTTTTTGGCTGCGGTGGTGCTTTCGGCCTCTTGCTTTGGCGGGTACGCCTTTTGGCACTGGCCCAAATGGATGGTGTTCTGGCTCAATTTTGTGGCCCTCTATGTTCTGGGCACGGTGATTCACGATGCTTCCCATGGCTCGGCCCACCGCAACCGCTTTCTGAACGAGGCACTCGGACACGGCTCTGCCCTGTTGCAGGGTTTTGTCTATCCCGTCTTTAAGCGGGTACACATGCAGCACCACGCCCACGTCAACCATCCTGAAGACGATCCCGATCACTATGTCTCAACGGGAGGGCCGCTGTGGCTGATCGCGCCGCGGTTTTTCTACCATGAGGTGTTTTTCTTTAAGCGGCAGCTCTGGCGGAAAGGTCGCTGGGATCTGCTGGAGTGGGGCTTGAGTCGGCTGGTGGTTATCCTGACCTTTGGTCTGGCCAGCTACTTCGGCTACACCGACTACATCATGAACTATTGGCTACCCCCTGCCTTTATCATGGGGTTCTTGCTGGGCTTGTTTTTTGACTACCTGCCCCATCGCCCTTTTCAATCCCAAGAGCGGTGGTACAATGCCCGCGTCTATCCCGGATGGCTGACCAACATTCTGCTGTTGGGGCAAAACTATCACCTGATCCACCATCTCTGGCCTTCTGTTCCCTGGTACAAATACCAAGCAGCCTACTGGGCAGCCAAACCTGAGCTGGACGCGCGCAACTGCCAGCAAACGCTGGGGATCTGGGAGAAGGGAGAGTTTTGGGGCTTTTTGTACGATGCTCTGATCGGTCTGCACTGGCACAAGCCCACCTCAGCTCACCCTGCTACAGCAGCCAATTCCGGATCGGAGGGATCCCCTGCGGATCCACAGCCCGGCTAGCATGGTTTGGCCAACGCTGCAAGTCCCTCAGGTGCTGCTGTTTGTGGAAGCGGCCAGCCTGTTGCAGGACTCTAGCCAGGTTTTGTTGCAGGCCGGTCGGGCAACGGCAGATTTGCCGGAGTTGATTGCAGAAGCGCAGGCGCGGGCCGAAGTCCAGGTGCAGCTCCTTGGGATCCCCGCAGACTTGCGGGCACAGGTGCGAGGGATCCTCAGGTTGACCTCGCCCCAAGAGGTGCTGGCCTACTTGCAGGACTTGCTGGACAGGGGATCTGGCCCGGATTTGGAAGCCTTTTTGGAGCAGGCGGGATCCGCCTCTACAGTGCTGCGCTTCCCCCCCCTGTTGGTGGGGGCTGTGGCTCTGCAGGTGTTGCTGGAGCGGTTGGACTTTTCCCCAGAAGAGCGGGCTGTGGTGCAAGCCCAACGGGATCAATGGGAACAGGCCCTGGCGGAATTGGCCACTCACCACAGGGTTTCCCCAGAGCCGCTCCGGGCCACTGCCGAGACGATGCTGCGGGCTGCTTCGGCAGAAGAGCTGCTGCAACTGGGGCAGGATCTCCTTCAAGATCTCCAAGATCTCGCTGCTGCCGATTCTGAGCCAGAAGCCGAGCCTCAGGTGGAATTGGCGGGGCCTCTGCTGTTCATGATGGTGGCGGATTACCTGTTGGCCCAAACGGAGTATCCGCTGACCCCGGAGCAGCGGCTGGACTTGCAAACCAATCGCGCCGAGGCAGAAACCCGCTACTTGGCCATGCAAAAGTTGGGCCGCATTGAAAACTTGGCGGAGCAACAGGCTTATATTCGATCTTGGATTGACCAAGCTTCCGTACCGGATTTGCTGCAGGCTTTGGATCGCTTTTTTGCGGCGTCTGAACCCAACTCGTGAGGCCCAGAGATCACCAAAGGTTTGCTATCCCCTATCCTGGAAGCAAAGGGATCCCACTTGAGGTGTGAAAGTGGACTGGGGCAGCCTGTTCTGGATTTTTCTGATCTTCAGCTCTTTGCAACCTCTGCTGAACCGTCGTGCCCAAGAGTTCCGGCGCTTGATGGCCATTCGGGAGTTGGAGCAAAAGCGGGGCAGCCGGGTGATTCTGCTCATTCACCGCCAGGAGTCGATTAGTTTTTTGGGGATCCCGGTTTCCCGCTACATCAGCATCGAGGACTCCGAGCAGGTATTGCGGGCGATTCGCCTTACCCCACCCAATACCCCGATTGATTTGATTTTGCATACCCCCGGTGGCCTGGTGCTGGCCACGGAGCAAATTGCCCGCGCCCTGATCCGCCATCCGGCCAAAGTGACGGTCTTCGTGCCTCACTACGCCATGTCGGGGGGGACAATGCTGGCCCTGGCCGCCGATGAAATCGTCATGGATGCCAATGCAGTCCTGGGGCCGGTGGATCCACAGTTGGGGGGGTATGCTGCCGCCAGTATTCTGCAGGTGGTGGCGGATAAACCCATTGCCGAAATCGACGACCAAACCTTGATCCTGGCGGATCTGGCCCGCAAAGCGATGCAACAGGTACAGAACTTCGTGCGGGATCTCCTGAAGGACGATGTGCCCAAGCGCAAAATTGCCCCCGAACGCATCGAGCCCCTCATCCAGTACCTAACCAGTGGACAAGTTACCCACGACTACCCGATCACTGCCGAAGAAGCCCAAAGGTTGGGCCTGCCCATTTCTACCGAGTTGCCACCCCAAATCTATGCCCTGATGGACTTGTACCCACAGGCCACCATGGGCCGCCCTTCCGTGCAGTACATCCCCATCCCCTATGATCCCCGCCCCGCTCTGCCCAGAGGGGGATCCCGCTCTGGCCTAGGGTGAACTCTTGGCGTAAGCTTCCATAGCTTCCAGGCGCAGCCCCCCTGCCCGGCGAAACAGCTCTTGTCCGGTGTGCAGATGGCGGTCGTCGAAGTTCAGGGGGAAATACTGCAGCTCCTCTAGAGCGTCCTCTAGGTGGTTGAGGGCGTAGTAGAGGCGAGAAGCCACTCCCCCCAGGCTGCTGGGATTGGGGAGGCGGCCAAAGATCTGCTGGGCTTGGGCCAGTTTCTGCGCACACTCTTCCAGATAGTCAGCAAAAGACTGCAACAGGTCGGGATCAAAGGGATCCGCCGCCAAAGCATTCAACTGAGGCTTTAGGGAAGACAACAAGGGCCCCAACACTCGGTTTAGAGGGGTGTAGACCTGTTGGATCCAGGCTGCGCGGGCGATGGCTTCGTGGCTGACGGTTTCACGGGGGGATCCCGTCGGCTGGGGGCGGGGTGAGGTGCGGCTGGAGTGCAGTTGCCGATCGTATTCGCGGCGAGATTGGGGATCCTTGAGCACCGCGTAGGCAGCGTTGATCTGGCGGATGCGCTCAGAGGTGGCCCGATCTTTTTTGGCCAGCAGGCTGTCGGGATGGTGGTACTTGACCAAACGACGGTAGGCAGACTTGATCTCCTCCGCCGTCGCCGCCACGGAAACGCCCAAAACTTCGTAATGGGATCCGCTCTCCATACTCCCCAGGCCTGCCGGAAAGAAACTTCCATATTCTACCTGCAGCCTAGAATAAAGGTGAGTTTTCCGGTGCTGCCCCATGTCTTCCGCCTCGCCCCAGGGATCCCCCAACCCTTTCAGTGCCCTCTTGGGGGCCACCATTGCCGTCAGTCTGGGCTACGGTTTTTTTCAACTGCTGCTCTCGATGTTGGCCAAGTTGCCGCCGATCGATGTGGAGATTGGATCGTTGGCCCGTGGGATCAGCATTCTGGTGCGCTACCTGCTGGTCGGTTCCGTTTCCCTGATTGCCTTCATGTTTGCCATGGTGGGGTTGGGGCTGGCGGCCTATTGTGTGCAATTGCTGGGAGAGCGGCTGACCTCCTCTCAGCGCTGAACCTAGGGGCACAACCTCTGGCCGACTCGTTGGGCGTTTATCATGATGAGCCAGCTTCTTCTCAGCGCAGCACCACCTTGGGGGAGAGCAACAAAGTCAGGGATCCCTGGCGGTAGTCAATCCGGCCTTCGGCAAAGCGCACTTGGGCTAGGCCCGCTTTTTTGAGGGTGATCGCGTGGGCGTTGGCCGGGTTTAGACCAACAGCCGCTTGTACCCACAGGCTCAGATCCGGCTGGTGACCGACCAGAGCCAAAGACGCCAGAGGTTCCCGCTCTGCTTGCCAGCGCACCAGGTCAGCAAAACTGCCGCCCGGAGCCAGCGGCTCAAACACCTCCACAGCTTCGGCCAGGTTCTCGTCCAAAAAGATCTCAGCCGTCTGCCGAGCCCTCACCAGGGGACTGGTGAGCAGGAGATCCCACCTCCAGCCCATGTTCTTGAGCTGGCGGGCAATCTTGCGGCAGCGCCTGCGACCTTCGTCTGTAAGGGCCCGAAAGGCATCCTCGACTTCTGGCCGGGGTTCCTCGGCTATGCCATGGCGAATAAAATCCACGGCCAATTCCTGTCGGGCAGTCTGCTTTTCTGCCGCCCCCTGATGGTGCTCCGCGCTGCTAACGCGAACGCTCTCCTGTTGTTCAGACCCAGAGACCATAGAACTCCAAAACTCTGTCCTGCCGGCGCGAACGGCACTGTCAAATCTTGACTGCCAAATCTTGGAATAACTGTAACTCTCCCAGAATACTGTGGGAAAAAAGCCCACTCCCTCTACGGCAGCACTCCCGCGACAAAACCGGAAGTCATGAAGAAGACGAGGGGTTATGCAGTCGCTGGCTGACCAGAGTGCGCCCCTCCTGGGTGTAGAGCTGCCAGTAGTTCCAGTAGTTGCCAAACACGGACTTCACATAGCCCCGAGTTTCGGGGAAGGGGATCTGCTCCACAAACACATCCGGATCCTCGAAGCCAAAGCGGTTCAGCCATCTGGCCACGTTGCCGGGGCCACCATTGTAGCTGGCCAGGGCCAGCAAGGTGTTGTCTTGATAGGTGCGGTGGGTGTAGTCGAAGTACCAGGATCCCAGGTAGAGATTGTCGGCGGGGTTGGTGAGGCTGTACTGGGCCAGGCCGATCTGCTGAGCAATCCAGCGCCCGGTGGCGGGCATCACCTGCATCAAGCCCAAAGCCCCCGAGGCCGAGACGATCTCTGGCTCAAAGCGGGATTCCTGCCGGATCAAAGCCGCCACCATCAAGGGATTGAGGTTAAATTGCCGTGACCAGTGGGCCAAGCCGGGTTGGGCGTAGGGATCCCCGCTCCAGGAATTGTCGGGGCCCGCATAGTAGTGCAGCGGATAGATGGCCTGCCAGAAATCTTGGCGCTGCCTCAACGTCTCCAGCAAGGGATCCGGCTCTTCGCTAAAGCGCAAAGCAGCCACCTGGTTAATGCCCCGCAGGTGATCTCCGGCGCTGTTGCGCAAAATGCCCGTAACAAAGCGCTCGGCAACGCTCATCTGGCGGGGATCCCGCTGCACCGGAGTTTCGCCCTGCCAGCGTTCCCAGGCCAGTTGGCTGGCTCCCATCAAATGCAGGGTTTGCGTAACTGCAGAGACCCCCGGCAACGGTTGGCGCACCGGCTGAAAATCCACCTCCACTCTTTTGCGCCCGCTGTAGAAATCCCCCACCGGCCAGCCCAGTTGCACTGCCGACCGCCAGCCGTAGTAGGTGTGGGGAAACTGACGCAGTACCTGCCGATAGGTCTGCCGAGCTGCAGCCACATCCCCCTGCTGTTCCCGCCATTTGCCCGCCCAGTAGAGCAGTTGTGCCCCCATTTCTGTATCCCGCTGAGCAGATCCGATCTGTTGGGCCAGGGCGATGGCTTGGCTGAGATTGCCTGCTTGTGCTTGGCTCCAGGCCACCGTCCAGGCGGCATTGGCCGCAGCTTCGCTGGCCGGAAAGCGATCCCAAAGGGCTTGCCGGGTGGCTTGGGCCGATTGGGGGCTGGCGTTGCGATCATAGAGCTGGCTGAGGCTGAGCAACGCCTCTGGAGCTTCTTTATCTGAGCCGGATCCCACCTGTCGGAGGAGTTCAATTGCCGTCGGCAGGTCGCTCAGTTCCGCCAAACGGCGACGGGTGAGGGAAGCCTCTGGCCCATCGGGGAACTGTGCCAGCAGCGCTTGGTAAGCCGCTCTGGCCTGAGGAAACTCCCGCGAGATCTGGTGGCTGCGACCCCAGCGGTAGAGGTTCTGAGAGGTGGCGGGGGCACGTCCATAGGCCCGGGCAGCTTTGCCGTACTCCCGTTGCTCCCAGTAGGCATCGGCGAGGATCTGCCAGTCGGAAGCCGTGAGGGATCCCTCTTGAGCCTGCCGCCAGCGATCCAGCAACGGCGTTAGCCCAGGGGTTTGCGGGTGATGTTGGGCCAAATCCCGCAGCAGGTCATAGCGGTCGGGATCCAGCTCTAGCAAATGCTTGAGGGCACGTCCAGTCAGCGGGTGGGTGGGAAATTGCTGCCGCAGCCGATCCACCTGGCCCATCCCCCAGAGGGCGTAGGCGGCCACAGGACTGTGGGGATATTCCTGCAAAATCTGGGGCCACCAGATCCCTTGGGCTGTTTCCTTGTCCTGCAACTGTTCATAGGCTTGGGCCCTGAGCTTCCAAATCTCTTCCCTCAGAACCGGCAGGCTCTCTTCCAGCCCCTGCAAATGCTTCAAGGCAGATTGCGCTTGGCCGGCCTGTAGCGCTGCATAGGCTTGCAGAAAGGCCACTGTGGAAGTTTGAGGCAGTTGCGCCGGATCCCTGTCTTCTGGTGCAGAGGCCACCTCCGCGGTTTCTGCCCAGGATGAGGTGTAGAAGCCCCAGACGGCCCCACCCAGAGCTGCTCCCGCTGCCAGCACACCGGCAGCCCATCTTGTCCAGCGTCGTTTGCTGCCTGTCAGGATCCCCATGCTTTGCCTCCCCACCACCTCTGAACTAAGATACTCAACCCGACTGCGTTGAGCCACCGGACAACTCGATACTTGCGAAACGGCTGGAAAGCTCACCTGGCAAGCGGTCACCGAGCATTGGGGCCAGACGATAAGCAGGGAGAGGAGCAGTTCTTTCCTCAAATCTTCAGATTTCAGACAGCAGTGAAACAGCTCATTTCCCCAATTGCGGGATCCCTGTCGGGCTTTCACTGCGGTACACCTTGGCCCCGACACTGCGCAGCTTTTCATCAATGGCTTCGTAGCCCCGGTCGATGTAGTGCAATCCGTGGATTGTGGAGCAGCCTTCAGCCGCCAGGCCGGCCAACACCAGGGCCGCACCCGCCCGCAGGTCGGTAGCCACCACCGGAGCGCCGGAAAGGGACGGCACCCCTCGGATCAGGGCCACTCGGTTCTTCAGGCGAATATCGGCTCCCATGCGATTCAGCTCGGGAATGTGGTGCATGCGGTTTTCAAACACTGTCTCCTCAATGGTGCAACTGCCCTCGCTCAAGGCGGCCAAAGCCATGATCGGCGCCTGCACATCGGTGGGGAAACCAGGATAGGGCAGCGTTTGAATATCGGTTGCCTGACACAGCCAGCCTGAGCTCAGTTGAGCCGGGGCAATGCGCAGCCGGTTTGGGCCTTCCTCTTCCACCCGCAGCCCCATCGCTTGCAACTTGGCGATCACCGCCCGCAGATGATCGGGAATAACAGGGCCAACTGTGAGGTGAGAGCGGGTAATGGCCCCGGCAATGAGATAGGTGCTGGCCTCGATGCGGTCGGGAATGACGGTGTACTCCGTTCCATGCAAGCGGGGCACCCCTACCACCACAACCGTATTGGTGCCGACACCGCGAATGCGGGCCCCCATGGCTTGACAAAAACGGGCTAGATCCGCCACCTCCGGCTCTTGGGCGGCGTTCTCGATCACCGTTTCTCCATCCGCCAGCGTAGCGGCCATCATCAAGGTCTCGGTGGCACCGACGCTGGGATAGTCCAGGTAAATACGGGTTCCCAACAATTTACGGGCATAGGCATGAACCACCCCATGCTCGATTTGGACCGTTGCCCCCAAGGCTTGCAGACCCCGCACATGCAGATCCACGGGACGAGACCCAATCGCACAGCCACCGGGCAGGGGAACTCTGGCCACCCCCAGCCGCGCCAACAGAGGCCCTATGATGAAAAAGCTGGCCCGCAACTGGCTGACCAATTCATAAGGGGCTTGAGAGGTTTTGAGGGAGCTGGCATCCAGGTCCAGGGTATTGCCAACATGGGAAACCTTAACTCCCAGCGTGGCCAGGATCTGCCCCATGCGTTCAATGTCCAGCAGACGCGGCACGTTGTGAATTCGACAGGCCTCAGGAGCCAAGATGGCCCCGGCCATCAGCGCCAAGGCAGAGTTTTTTGCCCCGCCAATAGGGATGTGGCCACTCAGGGTCTGCTTGCCAATGATTTTCAGCACTGGCCCCATCATCTCTGGCGCGGTTGCCATGCCGGTCTGGGGCGGCGTCAGGCCAGGCTCTAGGGGATCCGCCCCGCTGACGCGATTGTCAAAACCTTTCAATCTCCCTCCTCACCCACAAAAAATAGGCGAACCCTTCTCAGAGAATACTCTGGGGATCACAGCAGCGGCTAAACTCGCAAGCCAAATTGGGTGTGAGGAAGAAGTTCCCATGGCTGTGCTTCTATCCTGCAGCAGCGGACAGGGGAGCGGCTAGGCCAGTTCACCAGATGCAGGTTCTCAGCGAAGGCAACTGGGGGGCAGCCCAACAGCAGGGGGCGGTATGATGGATGCTCAGGGGAAGTGCTTGCAAGGAAAACAGGAAGGAGACAGCCGATGATTGCCACTCAAGTCTCTGCCCAAGAGTTGTTTCGGGCCGCCTATGAAAACCGCTACACCTGGGATCCCGCTTTCCCAGGCTACAGCGCCGAGGTCACCTATTGGGATGGGGAGCGCACATTCGTTGGGCAGGTGCGAGTGGGAGCAGACCTAAAGGCCACTGTTACCGGCGTAGAGGATGAGGAAGCTCGAAAAGCCATTCACAACCAACTTTGGGAGATTGCCATTCACCGGGTGCGCCGCAGCTTCGACGAGACCCATGGGAGCAACACCTTCCGTTATGGCCAAACCCTGCCCGATGGCACAGTGGAGATCCTGGTGGGGGGCAAAGCCGAAGGGGATCGCTACCACGTGCGCGATAACCAGGTTACCATGGTGCATCGGCATATCCACGGAGTGGTGGTTACCATCCACACCTTCAGCAGCCACGATACCGGCGAAGGCTATCTTTCCCACCGCTACGATTCCGTCTATCACGATCCCCAAACGGGCGAGCAAAAAGGCGGGCGCAGCCAATTCGAGGATCTGTATACAAAAGTGGGCCAGTACTACATCCTCTCGGAGCGGCGTATCCAGACCGAGACGGAAACCGGCCCTGTGGAGAAGCGCTTCACCTTCAGCAACTTGACCTTGCTAGACGTTGGGGCGTGAGCGACCCGGCATTGACCCCAGCAGGGTAGGGGGCCAGCTCTCCCGTTCTCACTGTTGGGCAGCTACCGGGAGGCTGAGTTCACGCCCTTCTTGGCGGCCAAGCCTTTCTCGATAACGGGAAAGCCGATCTGTAGGCTTTCAAGCTTTGTTGCAGAACGATCCTCCCGGTTAGAAAAAGCAAGAGAGCCTGAGCTATGCTTTGAATATTCTCCCGCCTGCGATTGGCATGGACAACACCACAGCAAAACCTGACCCGGATTCCGAAGCCCCCATTGGTGCCCCTGACCTGATCATTCGCCCCGCCCAACTGGGGGATCTGGAGGCTGTGGAAGAGATTTTGGCGCAAGCCTTTGATGAAGAGTACAGCAGCCGCTCGGTGGATATTCGTCGCCAAGTGCGGCGGTTGCGCCAGTGGTATGGGCCCCTGAAAACCCTGACCCTGTTTCCCAATCGCTTTCAGCACATGTTTACGGTGCATGTGGCGGAGCTGGAGGGCAAGATTCAGGGAGTGATTCAGGTTTCTCCCTTCAACCATTCCCGCAGCACCTGGCGGGTCGACCATATCGCGGTAGCGCCCTCTGCCCAGCGCCAGGGGGTGGGATCCCGGCTGCTCAAGCACTGCATGGAGCACTTTCGGGAAGCTCGCACCTGGATCCTGGAGGTGAACATCCACAACAAAGGGGCAATGGCGCTCTACCGGCGCAACGGCTTCCAACCCTTGGCTCAGATCACCTACTGGTCGATTCCAGCCGATATTCTGGCAGCTCTCAGCCAGCACGAGCCCAAATTGCCCAACCTGGTGCCGGTGACCAATCGGGATGCCTACGCCATCTACCAACTGGATACGGGATCCATGCCGGCCACTGTGCGCCAGGTGTACGACCGTGAGGTGAACGATTTTCGCACTAGCCCACTGGATTGGCTTTTGGAGCAGGCCAAATGCGCCATTAGCCAGACGGAGCGGGTGGAAGTGTGTGTTTACGAGCCCGAACGCAAAACCGCCATCGGCTACTTCAACTTGAAGTTGGATCGCACCGGGCAGCAACCTCATGTGGCCAAGCTTACGGTTCACCCTGCCTACACTTGGCTTTACCCCGAACTCATGGCCAAGATGGCCCAGCTTACTCAGGCTCATCCGCCGCAATCTCTGGCCTTGGCCTCCACCGATTACCAGCCGGAACGGGAGGAGTTCTTGCTGAAGCTGGGAGCCCAGGATGTAGAGCGGACGTTGCTGATGTCGCGTTCGGTGTGGCACAAAATCCGCGAAAGCCGCCTCTTTACCTGGGATAGTGCTTATCTCAACGCGATGCTGCGGGGATTACAGGTGAAGCAGCCAGTGCCGGAGCGGTTTGAGGGGCCGCCGGAGGGCTGGGTAGAGCACCACTTTCATCCCATTAGCCCAACCGAGCCAGATCCCAGCTCTGGTCGCGTCAGCGGTGTGGAGTCTTCACCAGGGCTCTCCAGAGACTCCCAATCTGAGGCTTCTCCACCCCCTAGCTAAGGGAGAGAGAGCCCCAATCCTGGCTTGCTTGCACCTTGCGAAAAACGGATGAAAGACCCGAAGGGCAATTCTACTGCGGATCCCTCTTGGCGGGCGCTGATTCAGGCGGCACTGCACCGGAACCGTAGCGATCCCGGTGTGCGGTATTTGCAATTGGCCACGGTGGATCCCCAGGGGCATCCGCGCAACCGCACGGTGGTTTTCCGGGGGTTTTTGGGCGATACCGATCGCATTCAATTGGCGGTGGATAGTCGTAGCGAGAAGATTCGACAAATTGCCCACTGCTCCCAGGCTCAGATCTGCTGGTATTTCTGCAAAACCCGCGAACAATTCCGCATTGCCGGCACCCTTGAGGCCATCGCCGCGGATCATCCGGATCCCCAAGCTCAGCGCCAGCGGCAGCAGTTGTGGCAACAGATATCGGAAAAAGGACGGCTCCTCTGGTTTTGGCCGGAACCCAAAGGGCCGCTCGCCCCGCCAGAGGCTTTTATTCAAGAGTTGCCGAAAGAGAAAGATCCGCTGCCCCCGCAGACTTTTGTGGCATTACTGCTGGAGCCAACAGAGGTGGATCACTTGCAGCTTAAGGGGGATCAGATCTATCCCCAATTGCGGACGGTGTACGAGCGCACTTCCAAAGGGTGGCAGCGTCGGGCCGTGAATCCCTGAAGGCGATCCAAACTGGTTTCAGCCTGGTCTGGAGTGGGGGATCCCTTATTCCTTGTTCCTCCAAAGCACAGGGAATAGAGGAATGGACGTGTTAACGTAGCTGAACGATCGTGTTCTGCACGGTGGGGGCGTTATCCTCTGATGGAACTCTGTACGCGTATGGCTGGTCTATCAGGGGTAGGGCAGCAGTTGATGCCTTTTGTCTAACTCGACACGTATCACTTTGGCTTGCAGTGGTCTCGATGTGCGTCTTGATCTGCTCATTCGCTCAGGCTGTTGCCTCTTTTTTCGCCGGCGGCCCATTGCTGAACAGAGCTTTGAGGGGCAAGGGATCCCTAGTATTGTCTGCCGCTCTGGTTGGGGTAGGGGTTCTCGTGCAGGGATTGAGGGCACAGACTCTGGAGAAACCGACGCTGAAAGCCTTGGAGGATTCCGTTGAGGGGAATGTTGTCCCTGTTCTGCACTCAGAACCTGCCTTGCCCCCCCAGGCTGTCCCCACCTCCGCCCGCACAGGATCCTTTCGTGTCGGCAATCGCACGCCCCATCCGGTTCGGCTGGTGATCTTGATGCGCAGCGGCGAACGGATGATCAATCCGGAAACGGCCCACTGGGACTTTGCCCCTGGAGAGGGGGGGAGCGAGGGATTGCTGCTGAGCTTGGGAGAGGAACCGCTGCAAATCGGCCCCGGAGACATTGTGGTGGCTTTCGCCCTGGATGGAACCCGCCGCTATTGGGGGCCCAATGTGGTGGGAGAGTCTCTGGCCCCGTTTTGGGATGGGGAGAGCGGCTCCTGGTCGATGATCTTGCAGCCTTAGATGCTTTTGTACTGAATAGAACATCTTGTGGTTTATAACTGGCTGCGCAGTTTATAGCTTTCTAGGGTGTTGGCCAGCAGCATCGTTACCGTCATCGGCCCTACGCCTCCCGGTACGGGCGTGATGGCAGCGGCCAACTCTTTGACCGCTTCATAGTCCACATCTCCCACCAATTGCTCGGCTCCGGTGGGGGTCTCGATGCGGTTGATGCCAACGTCGATGACCACCGCGCCGGGTTTCACCATGTCTGCCCTCAATAGGCGGGGGCGGCCCACGGCCATCACCACAATGTCGGCGGCGCGGGTCACTTCTGCCAAGTCGGGGGTGCGGGAGTGGGCTAGGGTGACCGTCGCATCGGCGGCCAACAACATCAAGCTCAAGGGCTTGCCCACCAAGATGCTGCGACCGACCACCACTGCCTTTCGGCCTGCAATCGGGATCCCTTCTGCTTGCAACAGGCGCATCACGCCCAAGGGGGTACAACTGCGCAAGCCGGGTTCGCCGCGCAACAGCCGGCCCAGGTTGAGGGGATGGAGTCCATCCACATCTTTGCCGGGATCGATGGCCAAAAGGGGGGGGATGGGATCCCAGCCGGGGGGCAGGGGCAGTTGGACGAGGATGCCATCCACCCGCTCGTCCTGATTGAGTTGGTCGATGGTGTCGAGCAAATGGGCAGGGGAGTCTTGGGCGGAAAAATGTCGGCCAAAAGAAGCAATGCCCAACCGCTCACAGGCCCGCTCTTTGCCGCGCACATAAGCCGCACTGGCGGGATCCTCTCCAACCCGCAACACCGCCAATCCCGGTGGCCGCCCCACCTGGGGTATCCAAGCTTGCACTTGGGCGGCCATCTCCGCTTGCAAGCGGGCGGCTAAGGCTTTGCCATCGAGGATTTTTGCGGGCATGGGGGCGCAAGGATAAAGACAACCATCCAACGACCATCCATAGTGAAGCAGAATGGCAACAGCAGTGCAGGGGAAATGATCAGGTGGGATCCCTATGATTCGGGCAGGTCTTCTTCCTCTTGGCCCAATTGCTCGATGATGATCTCCACCTGCTGCCGCTTTTGCTCCAGGAAGTCCGCGCAGGTTTTCAGGGTTCGGGCGGCCTGTTGAAAGCGCTCCACCACCTCGGCCAGATCCAGCTCCCCCGACTCAATCTGGGCAATCAAAGTTTCCACTTCGGCAATGGCCGCTTCATAGCGCCACGGCTCCTCACGTTTGCGGCGGTTCATGGCTCTCCTCTACTCGTACCCACAGGCTTCCCGAGGCCAGTTGTATTATCAGGCGGGTTTGGGGGGGCAGTTGATGGGTGCGGATGAGGGATCCCTCTTCATTTCGCACCAGGGCATAGCCCCGTTTCAGAATGGCTTCAGGATCGAGAGCTTGTAGGCGATCTTGTAGGGCCTGTTGGTGCTGTTGGTGTTGCCGGAGGCGATGGCGCACGGCTTGGAGCAGGCGATGTTGGCGCTGGGTCAAGCGCTCCTGGGCCTGTTGCAACAGCCGCTCTGGATGCACGTAAGCCAGGTGGTGTTGGGCCTGCTGCAAACGCTGCTGGGCCCTTTCCAAAGCTTGGCGAGTGCGTTCGATCAACTTCTGGCGCAACTGGGATCCCTGGCGCTGCAATTCCCCCAGATCCGGCACGATCCGCTCGGCAGCTGCCGTTGGGGTATGGGCGGCGTAGTCGGCAGCGTAGTCAGCCAGGGTTTCATCCCGCTGGTGGCCAATCCCGGTGACCACCGGGATCCGACATTCGGCAATGGCTCGCACCACCCGCTCATCGTTAAAACAGGCCAAATCTTCGCTGGCTCCACCGCCCCGCGCCAAAAGAAGCACTTCCGCCCGCCCATCCTGTTCCACCCGGCGAATGGCCCGCACAATTGATTCCGGGGCCGCCTCCCCTTGCACTTGAGCTGGGGAGAACAGCACCCGTAGCCCGGGGTAGCGCTGGTTGAGGGTGCGCCGAATATCTCCCCAGCCGGCAGCGTGGGGGGAACTGACGACGGCAATGCACTGGGGATGAACAGGCAGAGGTCGTTGGTTATCGAACAAGCCCTCAGCACTGAGGCGGGCCTTGAGCTGTTGAAATCGCAACGCCAACAGCCCTTCCCCGGCAGGCAGCAATTGCCAGATGACGAGGCGATAATGGCTGCCGCCGCTATAGATGCCAAGTTGCCCAAGGGCAAGCACCTGTTGCCCCACTTCCGGCCAGAAGCTGAGCCTGGAAGTTTGGCCCTGCCAGACCACCCCCTTGAGAACGTCACCGGTTTCCGGATCGACTAGGGTCAAGAACAGGTGGCCATTGCGGTTGCGCTGGCAACTGGAGACTTCCCCGCTCACCCACAGCCTGACCAAGTAGGGATCCCCGGCCAGCAGCGATTTCAAATAACGGGACACTCCCCCCACCGAGAGCAGGGGAGCTTCATCCGTGAGCAAAAACTCCATCCCACTGCTGCGGGCGGCTAAAGTCACTTCTGAAGGGACAGGATCGCGCATCCAGGGTTCTCGAATAGCGATGGGACTTGTCGGGATCCCATCTAGAATAGGCGACAACCGGGCGAGAGAGGAGGTGAGCTGGCGGGTGACCTTCGCCCAGTGGCTGGGGCTAGGGGCGCTGTTGGGCCTGCTAGTTCTGCTTTGGCAGATCCGGCAGATCCTGCTGTTGGTGTTCGCGGCCATTGTGTTGGCAGTAGCATTGGATACCTTGGCCCAGATCCCACAGCGCTACGGCTTTCGGCGTGGCCCCTCAATTGTCATCACCAGTTTGACGGTTTTGGTGGCCGCGATCTTGGTGGGGCTAATCGTGGTGCCCCCCCTGGCGGAGCAGTTGCGGTGGCTGTTTACCGATGGGGTGCCCGCCGGGATCGTTCAGGCCCAGCGACTGTTCGAGAGCTTGATTCTCTCTTTGCCGACGGATATTGAGCTGCCGACGCTGCGGGAATTGGCCAATAGCTTGGTGCCCCAGGCCACCGAGTTGGTGCGACAGGTGCGCGACTTTTTCTCCGAGTCCTTCACTGCCTTTTTTGGCACCCTGCTCAACCTATTGTTTGTAATCATCCTCACCATTTTGTTGTTGGCGGATCCCCAAGCCTACAGTCGCGCTTTTGTCTCGGTTTTCCCGGCCTTTTACCGTCCCCGCATTCGCTACATCCTCAAGCGCTGTGAGCTGGCGCTGCGAGGGTGGCTGATGGGGATCCTGTTTACCAGCACCTTGGTGATGCTGCTGAGTGGGATCGGGCTGTGGATTTTGGGGGTGCCCCTGATCTTGGCCAATGCGGTGCTGGCGGGATTGTTCAACTTCATCCCCAATATCGGCCCAACCCTGAGCGTGGTGGCCCCCATGCTGGTAGCCCTCACGGATGCCCCTTGGAAGTCCTTGGCGGTGCTGGGACTGTATATCCTGATCCAGCAGTTGGAAAGCAGCGTCTTCACCCCCATCGTCATGTCCCGACAGGTGTCGCTCCTGCCCGCCCTAACCCTAGTAGCTCAAGTTACTTCAGCCTTTTTCTTTGGGGTGCTGGGCCTGTTCCTGGCCGTGCCTTTGGCGGCAATCCTGCAGGTGTGGATTCAGGAGGTGCTAATTCGGGATGTCCTGGATCCCTGGCAGGGATCCCGATTGCGGCCCTTGCTCAGGTTGGAAAGTGGAGAGAACGGGATCCAGAGCTCCACCCAGGCGGAAAACCAGGATCCCATTCCGCGACCGCAATCGGTGCGAGAAGGTTGAGGGGGCAATGCTCCTGACTTGGCTCAACCCCATCAGCTTAGCCACACGACCGGCCCTTCCATTGGGCAGGAATCGACGTTCTCCCCACGGCTAGAGCCGGGGGATTCTTTCCCGTCGCTCCACGCTCCTCGCGCTTGACCGGTGTGAGAACGCGACAACTGGCAACTGCGCACCCAGGCAGAGCGGCATCGGGGAAACAGTGAGGCCCACGGCCCGCTGTGCGAAGGGCATTCTGTCAACCAAGGATTCTGTCCCGCTATCGCTCACCTGGCAAGGCCGGACTGTGGAGTCCCGGCGGGAAAAGCCGCAACCCCTGCTGGCGCACCCGCCGCTCCTGGAAAGGGATAGGGGTCACGCGCGGCAAAGGCGTAGCCACAGGCTGGGGAGTTGAAGTGGGCACAGCTTGCGGAGAGGGCTCTGGGCTGGGCTCAGGCGTAAGCTCAGGTTCGGGAGTGGCTACTACGGGCGGTGGCGTTGGAACAGCCGGGATCCCCTCTGGTGTCGGACGGGGGCGGCCCAGTTGAAAGCGCGGCTGGCGACGAGGTGCAAGCGTGGGCGTCGCCTCTGGCGTTGGAGTCGGAGTGGGTGTGGGTGTGGGCGTCGGGCTGGGTGTTGGCGCCGGAGTAGGAGTGGGCGTGGGTGTCGGAGTTGGCGTTGGCGTCGGAGTAGGAGTGGGCGTGGGTGTCGGAGTTGGCGTTGGCGTCGGAGTAGGAGTGGGCGTGGGTGTCGGAGTTGGCGTTGGCGTCGGAGTAGGAGTGGGCGTGGGTTCCGGAGTCGGCGTGGGTGTGGGCTGGGGCTGGACGATGGCCAGGGCCTCTTCGGCTTTTAGCTCCCCCCGAACCAGCTTGGAGAGGGTATCTTGGCCGCCAGGGGTGTAGGTGATCTCGCGGGCGGCGCTGTTGAACACATTGCGGATGGGATCCCCTTTGCTGTCCACCAGTTCCAGCACCATCACATTGCGACCGGGCCTGAAGCCCTTCAGATAAAAAGACTCCCAGCGATCCAGCAGGCCGGACTGGCCGTTGAGGGTGTAGCGGATCCGCCAATCGCGGGGCAAGTCGGTCAGCAGGCTCTCCCGCACCGGGGCGTTGGCCAGCCAGAAATCCACCAGGATCGGCTCGGCCCCGTAGCTGCCGGTGGGGTGGTTGTAGGTGAGCAGGGGCAGTTGCGGCTGCGGCACGTACTCGGGGGTGGGAGCCAGCACGTGGAAGCTGACCTGGGCGTAGGCTTCAGAGTTTTTGAAGCTCTCGTACCAAGGTTTGCCGGCAAACACGCGCAGGGTATGGGATCCCGGCTCCAAGTCCTTGAAAACGAGGGGAGCATCGGCATCGTAATGGGCGATGTAGGGCCGGTTATCCAGCACCACGTGCAGGTGAGGGCCAAGACCCAATTGCGGATCTTTGAAAAGCGGGTACCCCTGCACCGCGAAGCGAACGGTTACCTGCCGCTCTGGCAACACCTCACCTGGCTTGGGGCTGAGGATCTGCACCTGCGGGCGACAGTACTGCAAATGGGCATCCAGCTTGGCAATCTCCGGGGGAACCGGCACGCGCTCTAGCTGGGGAAGCTGTTCCTGCGGGGGTTTAGGCGGGGATCCCCCACAAGAGGCCAAAACGAGGGCGGTCAACAGACAGATCCACCATCTCAACAACCCCCACCTTCTCAACCTGGCATTTCCCGCGTGTTCTTGCATGAGCCTTACATCCCAATGCTCTTTGTATCCTGCCGAGCCGCAGACAAGCCATCCCCACATTACCAGCATGTGTCCTTTGGGGAAGATCCCTTCCCCCGCCCTAGAATGGGATCAACTGGCCTGGCTCAAGCCGGGTCGGAGACACTTTTGAGGTCGTGTATGGCTCTGTTGGCGATAACAGCTCTTGCGGGCATGGATCTGGCCCAGTGGCAAGCTCTGCTCAACAACGTGGCGTTTGCCATTTCTCTGGGGGCCATGCTGTTTTACTGGGGTGGGGCAGCCTTTCCCCAGGTGCAGCTTTTGGCCGAATTGGGCCTAGCGGGGATGATCGGGGCAAACTTGACGATGGCCGCCCTGTTGACGGCCCGCTGGATCGATGCAGGCTACTTCCCCCTGAGTAACCTGTACGAGTCTCTGTTTTTCCTGGCTTGGGGGATCACCGCTTTGCATTTGGTGGCCCTCTACTGGAGCCGCAGCCGCTGGGTGGGGGTCATGACCGCCCCAGTTGTAACCGGGATCGTGGCCTTTGCTGCCTTGGTGCTGCCGGAAGATATGCAGGTGGCCCAGCCCCTTGTCCCGGCTTTGCAATCCAACTGGCTGATGATGCATGTGACTGTGATGTTGCTGGCCTATGCGGCGCTGTTGGTGGGATCCCTTCTCTCCATCAGCTTTCTCATCGTCACCCGCGGTCAGGATGTCCATCTCAAGGGCAACTCCCTCGGCCTGCAATTTCGCCCTCCCCAACCCCAAACCCATCCCGAATGGGCGGAGGCCACCCTGCCCTCCCCTGCTTCGGAACTGGCCTATGCCGGCCTCCGCTCCCCCCGCCCTGCCCCCTCGTCGGCTGAGCTCCCTCCCCAACCGGCCCCAGAAGGGATCCCCTGGCAACGGCTGAGCCTGGCAGAAATCTTGGACAACACCAGCTACCGGCTCATCGGGCTGGGCTTTCCCCTGTTGACCATCGGCATTATCGCCGGCGCCGTTTGGGCCAACGAAGCCTGGGGTACCTACTGGAGCTGGGATCCGAAAGAAACCTGGGCCTTGATTACCTGGTTGGTCTTTGCCGCCTATTTGCACGCCCGCATCACCAAAGGCTGGCAAGGCAGACGCCCCGCCCTCTTGGCCAGCTTAGGCTTTGGGGTGGTTTGGGTGTGTTATCTGGGGGTGAACTTTCTGGGCAAAGGCTTACACAGTTATGGCTGGTTTTTCTGAGGGAATTTTTCTCAAAAACCGGCCCGAGTTTATGGGTATTCTGGTGCTGGCAAGCCGTAGTGGATCCCTTCGAGGAGAAAAACGATGCGACTGTTCAACTACCTGATCTTGTTTTCAGCCCTCCTGGCCATTGCCCTCTTTGCCATGCAAAACGCCACCCCGGTCACGGTTACTTTTGCCCCCGGCGTCAGCGTTGAAAGCCCTCTGGTGATGGAACTTCTGGCATCTGCCGGGATTGGGGCCGCCCTCGCCTGGCTGTATAGCCTCTGGATGCGCGTACAGTTCAGCATCGAAGCCCGAGAAAAAAATCGGCAACTGCAGGAGAAGGAAGTCACCATCACCGAACTCAAGGAAATGGTGGTGGAGCTGGAAGCCAAAGTGAAGCAACTGCCCCCCAGCAAGCGCGCCGAACCCCAAGAAGACATCCAGGACGTAAAAGAAGTGGCCACTGAGGGATCCCCTGCCTAGAATCTCCAGGTTGACCCACAGGCCGTTGAGGTAGAATTGAACTTCTGCTTGCCCACTAGCTCATACTTCCTATGCAGGTTATCCAAGAAAAACGCCCTGGCAGCCGGGTTGGCCTCAAAATCGTGGTAGAAGCCGACCGGGTGAAGCGCTCCTACGAAAAAACCTTGCGTCAACTGGAGCAGAATATCCAGATTCCGGGATTCCGCAAGGGCAAGGCCCCCCGCAATCTTGTTGTGCGGCAGGTGGGCCGCGAGCGCATCCTGGCCAGTGCTGTCGATGACCTAATCAACGAGGCCATTCAACAGGCTTTCAAGGAAGCTCAGCTCACCCCCATCAGTCGGTTCGAGCTGGATGACGAGGTGGGGCAGCTCTTGGCTCAGTTCAACCCCGAGGCAGACTTCAGCTTCTCGGGATACGTTGAGGTGTACCCTGAAGCTCGCGTTGGCCAATACAAAGGGCTGACCGTCACGGCAACCCGCGTTGACGTCAAGCCTGAACAAATTGACCAGCTCATCGACCGGTGGCGGGATCAGCGGGCCACCCTCCTGCCGGTAGAAGATCGGCCTGCTCAGTTGGGGGATGTGGTGGTGATCGATTTTGAGGCCCGCGATGCAGAAGGCAATTCCCTCGACGAGATGGCCACCCAGGACTTCCAGTTGGAACTCAAGGAAGACAACTTCATCCCCGGTTTTGTGGCGGGCATCGTGGGCATGCAGCTCGACGAAACCAAGGAGATCGCAGCCACCTTCCCCGACGACTACTTCAGAAAAGAGTTGGCCGGGAAAACGGTTACCTTCACTGTCTGCCTGAGGGAGATCAAGGCCAAAGAGCTGCCCGAATTGGATGATGCCTTTGTGCAAGAGATCAGCAGCTTTCAAACGGTGGCCGAACTGCGGGAGCACTTGCAAAAGCGCCTCGAACAGGATGCCCTGAGACAATCCGAGGAGAACCTCGAAACCGCCATCCTCAACGCCATCCTGGAAACCACCGAGGTGGATCTGCCCGAGACCCTAGTCGAGCAGGAAACGACGCAACTGCTATCCCAAAGCCTTCACTCGCTGCAACAGCAGCAAGGGGTCACGCCAGGCGAGATCCGCAAGCTCCTGTCCCAACTGCCGCCTGAAACCCTCAACCAGTTGATGGAGCGCCACCGACCCGAAGCCATCGACCGGCTGCGGCGCACCTTGGCCCTGAGCGCCATCGTTCGGCAAGAGCAAATTGCCGTAGGCTCTACGGAGTTGGACGTGGAAGTGGAAGAAGTGATGGCGGCCTATGCCCAGCAAGGCCAAAAGCTGGATCGGGAACGAGTACGCCAAGCCGTCTATGAAAGCTTGCTGACCAACAAGGTGATGGCCTGGCTGAAGTCGCAAACTACGGTCAACTGGGTCGATGACGAGGGAAATCCAACCCAGGCACCTACTTCTTTGGCAGGCTCGGAGGAGAAGGTTGAAGTGCCAGAGGCCGAGTTTGAGGCCGATGAGCCAGAAGCAGAGGTATCCGGGATCCCTGAGGCCGTTGAATCCTCCTCAGAGACGGCTACGGGCGCGGAAACGGATGGAGAAGCTGCAGCTGCGGAAGCCGAGCCAGCTACAGAAAAGGCTGTAGAAGTATCCCCTGCGGAAACCCTCTCAGATTCTGCGGCAGATTCAGAACCAAAGGCAACGATCCCGGTTGAGGAGAAGGCAGAAGAAACCACTGCAGAGACCCCAGCAGCAGAAAAGCCTAAGCCAAGCAAAAAGGGCAAAAAAGGCAAGTAAGAGTAGGCTGTGGTGGGGCGGTTTTCCGGATCCCGGCTGGGAACATTCCAAAGAAGGGGGGCGCGACAGTCACCCCTAGTGTTCTAAAATGCAAAAAGCGGATACCTAACACTGCCTACAGTGGCAGAGGGGAGCGTTTAGGGTTTACCCTATTCGCAACATCTGCAAGAGGGCAGGCTACCATGAAAGGATTTGCGCGCGCAATTGGGGCTTGGGGGATCCTCACCCTGATCGCCGGGATCTCGCCCGGCAGCGCTGTGGGCCAATCGGCCTTGCCTCCTGTGCCCATCATGCCCTCGGATCCCCAAGGTTCGTTTCCCGATCCAGGGATCCCGGCAGCCCCTTCCCCTCCCCGTGAGCCGGTCGGGCTGGATCTCCGCCATCTGGTGGGATTGTTCATCAACGAGTCCTTGGGTGCAGGCAACCAAGCTGCCGCAGTCAGTTACAACGACCTCTACACCCGCCTGTTGGCCCGAAGCTACGGGGATCCCCGCCCCCCCATTGAGGTGGAGTACGAGTTCATTCAAGAGATCCTGCGGGAGTATGGGGATCCCGCCGATCGCTTCTGGGATCCGCAAGCTTTCAAGGACTTGCTCAACCGTCCCCGTCCTCCCGTACAAGCCCGCGGGATTGGCCCGCGCCAGGTTTATTTGGCAGTGCCGGATCTCACCCCAGCCACGGCTCAGCAGATCCGCCAAACCCTCTACACCCAAGACTACAGCCAGGGCATTGTCCTCGACCTGCGCGGCTCGGTGGGCTACGACCCCCAAGTGGTGGCCGATGTGGCGCGCCTATTTCTGCCCCGCTCCGTCCAGCCGCTGCTGATTACCGAAGACCGATTTGGGCAGCCCACCCTCTGGAACAGCGAAAATCTGCCCATTGCCGCCGGGATCCCGTTGGCCGTTCTCGTGGATGGTAACACCCGCCAGGGGGCCACCCTCTTGGCTGCCCAGTTGGGATCCAGCGGTAGCACCCTTATCTTGGGACAGCCCACCCAAGGCAGCGAGCGACAAACCCGCTTCTTTGCTCTCCCCTCCGGCGCGGCGGTGGAACTGGCCGTGGCCACCTGGAAGACAGGAGATGGTCGCTCTTTGGAGCGAGGTTTAGTGCCTTTGCAGACGGTGGAAGGAGATGACAATGCTTGGCTGAATGCCGGCCTGCAAGCGCTGGCCTTGCCCCCACGGCGACCCACCCTGCCCCCACGGCCTACCGTGCTGGTGCAAGAGGGCCGAGTTGGCCGCTTTGAGCTGGGCATGGATACCCGCAACGTGGATACCCACCTGCTGGGCAATGTCGATCAGATCCCAGCGGCCTCTGGAGCTAATGTGTTTCAGCCCAACAGCGACCTGAAGATCTTTTACCTGCAGGACTACATCCTCTTCACCTACCGTCATCCGGGCATTGTGGATAGCTTTTTCGCCAACCGCATCTACACAACCCACCCGGAAGCCATGACCGGTGAAGGGATCCGCATTGGTTCCACCTACTCAGAAGTGATCGCCGTTTACGGTGGGCCAGGCGAGAACGGCTACAACGAGGTGGTGCCCTATCCCAAGGGGAGCCGAGAGTATCTGCGCGACGACCGCTACTACGTCAACTACGATGCTCTGGGCCTGGCCTTTGCCTTTGAGGTGGGATCCAACCAGGTCACGGCCATTGGCCTGTTCAAGCCGGGGAGCTGAAGACGAAGGTAAACTACCCCCGCCTAAAGGCGGGAGCTTTCAGTAGCCCTAGAGTCGGCAAGCCAACCCTGGACCTCTAGGCTGGTTTACAAAAGCAGCCCC